>JADFJB010000009.1 GCA_022566355.1 candidate division KSB1 bacterium | reverse complement strand
TGAAAACCCCTGGTAGTGAAAACCTAACTAATCTAGTCATTCATAAATAACAAATTGTTATCTTTCAACTTTGCGATCTTAGCGCCTTAGTGGTTATTAATTATCTCAACTAATTACATAAATCCATCCATCATCCAATTCCATTTAAGAATTTATTTAATTTATTTACATAGCTCTCCGGGTTTTCCCAATGGGTGTTATGCCCCACTTTCGGGATAATCGTCAATTCAGCCCTTGGATATTCCTTTACAAACTCTTTCGTAATTGTCAGAAATTTTTCATCTTTTTCTCCAACCACCAACATTAATGGCACATTGATTTGTTTTAATCTCGGCCAAAAATTGGTTTGCTGGCTTAAACCTGCTGCTTTCATTGAAAGGATGAGTCGATCCGATCGATTTTGTAATCGTTTTAATTTCAAAGCATTCAGCTTCTCCGGATATTCGTGCAAAGAGTGAAACAGTGGCAAATGAGTCCAATAATCTAAGAAGGGTTCCATTCCGTCCTGTAAACGCTCGCAAATTTGATTTTCCCATTTCAACCGTTCTGTTATCTCGAGACTGGTTCTCAAACCCGGGTTAACTCCCTCCAGGACCATAGCTTTCAATCGGATCGAATGATGAAAATAAGTGTAGAGAGCCAGCCTTGCTCCCATGGAATAACCAATAAAAATGGCTGTTCGGATTTGGTATTCATCTAACATGGAAATGAGTTGTTCGGCGGTTGATTGAAAAGAATAATTTTGCAACTGAAAACCGATATCACTTTTACCATGCCCCGGTAAATCAGGTAAAATACAAAAAAAATCATTGGAAAAAAAATCGGCAATATTATCCCAATCGCTGCCTGCTCCCAGAAATCCATGCAAAAATAGTATTGCCGGATTCTTGCTGCTTCCTGTTGTTACGAAGTGAAGTTTGGTGTCAGTCATGCAGGGATGTGCGAATTGCAGAAGAAATTTGATCCCAGACAGATTGATGTTGCCGCACATTTTCCTGGCGATCTGTTTGGATTTCAATTATCACAGATTCCTCACCGGAAGTTGCTTGCAACAACATCTCTTTACATTCTATTATTGAAGTTGGCTTGCAATAATTCAGATCGAATTGTGCGGCCGTATGTTCAAAGGTTATGTCATTGGGAGTGGCAAAAAATTCCTCAAAGGTTTCGGTCGATTGAACAATAGGTAAAAATGAAAAAATCCCGCCGCCGTTATTGTTGATCAACACAATAGTCATTTGGATTTCAGTATTTCGTACCAACAAAAGTGAATTCAGATCATGCAGCATGGCAAGATCGCCCAAAACTACCGTCGTTGGCCGGCCATTGCCGGCTGCAAAACCAACTGCTGTTGCGATTGTGCCGTCGATGCCATTCACACCACGATTCACTCCAAAATTTAGTTTAGCATCACGTTTCAAGCCACTGGCATCCAAATCACGAATCGGCATGCTATTCGCTGCAAACAGGTTATGATTTTCAGGCAAATTCTTGACGATCATTCGGGCAACAACCAACTCAGAAAGAGTATTTTCTTCGCTGAATATTTCATTTAGTGTAGCTTCAGCAACTTGCTCGGCTTTTCCAAAAGATTGTAAAAGTTGTGAGGAAGCTGTGACACCTTTTTCGATTAATGTTTTGCAGAAATCATGTGGATTCATTTCAATGCGGTGGCTGACCTGGTGAAAGGGATCTTGTCGAAAAGGGGAATCATTTACGTAAATAGTTTCCGGTTTAAATTGCTCAAGATATGTGCTTAACGGTTTTGAAACCGGCAGCCCTCCGAGTTGAAGTACCAAATCCGGTTTATTTTGTTCAATAAATTCGGGAGTCCGCAATACAGAATCATAATGAACCATGACGTTCGCTGAACCTTTTCCGCCAAATCTCAATCCGGAGCTTACATCTGCCATTAACGGCATACCTAACATTTCTGCTGCCTTTGTGATGTTTTCATTGTTGGTGAAACCATGCATAGGTCCGGCAATAATCAAACTTTTTTGGGAATTTGTGATCCTGGCAATACTCTCATTTATTGTTTTATCTTCCATACCAAGAATAGGGATACAGTATTCGGTAAAAGGCTTTTCGGCAGTTTCCCAATTCTTTATTGGCTGCAAATAAATAGAAAAATCATTCCAGGTCGCTCGTGGGTCAAGGGGTTCCCTGAACTGGCAATTTAATTGGACGGGTCCTGACGGCGAACGAATAGATCGATAAACCGCCTGGTCAACAGTGGTTAGTACGAATTGAGGTTCAATTTCTGTGGAGGGAGCTGGCAGATCAAAACTCCATCGGACAAACTGGCCGTAGAGATTCACCTGGTTCATAGTTTGTGGCGCGTCCGTATCCCGAAGCTCGACAGGCCGGTCTGAAGTGAGCAGGATCATAGGTACTGACGCTCTACTCGCTTCGATTACTGCCGGATAATAATTTGCATTGGCGGTCCCGGATGTCGCAATCAATACTGCCGGTTTGCCAATGGCTTTCGCATATCCAAGGGCGTAAAAAGCCGCTCCCCGTTCATCCGTATGTATTATTGTTTGAGATTTTGGATTTTTAGCCGCGGCGATTACAAGCGGTGAATTACGAGAACCTGGTGAAATAATAAAACGGCAAACCCCGTTTCGAACCAACTCTTCGATGAGAATTTCTGACCAAACGTAATTAATGTTGGGTGGGTTCACAAATCATTTCTCGTTGAGGATATCTAATGCGATGGATATTTTACTTTCCAACTCGTCCCACTCCGCTCTTGGTTCGGAGCCCTGGACAATCCCGGCTCCGGCAAATATCCTGGCGGAATTACCAACCAGTAAAACCGACCGAAGGGCTATTACAATTTCAGACCAATCCCGGCAGATGATTCCGATTGGGGCGGCATACCAACCACGATCAAAGGGCTCTAACTTATTAATCAAATTGAGAGCCTTGGATCTTGGCGTTCCGCCAACGGCAGGAGTGGGGTGCAAAGTGGACAAAATATCATATGTTGAAACGTTATCTCTGAGCTTTCCTGATATCCTGGTATATAAATGATGGACATTGGTTAATTTTAACAAGCTCGGAGATGGTTGGGCATAAATGTTATCGCATAAACGATTCTTGATTTTTTTGATTGCATCTACAACAAATTCATGCTCGTGGAGATTTTTTTCACTGTTGAGTAAATAGTTTCCGGATTCCATATCTTCAACAGGTGATTCTGACCGCGGGATGGTTCCCGAAACCGCTTCACTTAACAGTGTTCGACCCTTTGTCTTGAATAATCTCTCCGGAGTTGCTCCAAGGAAGTTCACACCATCGATAGGCTGGAAACAGTAAATAAAACAATTCTTATTCCGTTTCTTAAAAGCCCTTACGACCTTTTCCCAACTGATTTGATGAGAGAATTTCAAATCTGTTCTTCTTGCTAAAACTACCTTCTCAATCTCTCGATCCTTAATTTTTTTGAGGGATTCTTGAACATTCGTTTGCCATTCCGGCCATTCAGGATAATTAGTTCTGGAAAGTACTTTCGGCCAAGATGCTTCAACCACCTTGCCATTTGAAAAATCCAAGCTTTTTATTTTATTCATCAAATCTAACTTCAAGTCTGCAATACTTCTTCCATTGTCAAATAATGAAGAAATACTGATAAAATAGCTATCATTCTGGCGATGAATAAATACTTCCGGAAGCACAAACCAAAGTGTCGGAAAATTCTGCCAGTTTGAGTTTTTCTTTGAAGTTAAATCAAAATTTGTTCCGCCAATAAATCCGATCTTAGAGTTTTCAGGGCTGTTGTGGATCATCTCTTCGATGAGAGCAAGCTTCTTTGGAAGCAATTCCGGATCTTGGGTAGTTACTGTTATGGTTGAGCCAATGCCTCCGATCTCAAAACCATTATCTCTACTGCACCAATATACTTTTGGCGTTTGATTCACGCTTTGCAGCCAGGATAAAATATCGATTTTATCAAATTCCAAAGTGATAATAACGGGGACCGGCAAATCCCTGCCATTGCCATTGCTTTGAGCTATTTGAAGTGTTTGACGAATTTGTGTTTCAATGGCTTCGTCTGACAGATACTTAAAGGGAGTATTTATTTCCGGATTGGATATAGACATAATAATATGATGAATTAATAGATGATCTCAGAATGTTTTGTCTGTATATAACTTAATCATTTTATCAACTGTCATAATTGTTAAATTAAATTGAATAGACTGGCAAATTAAAATACGATCAAATGGATCCTTGTGGATTTGGGGTAATTCATCCAATTTAGCAACACTTGGTTCAGTCAAAGGTAAACTGGAAATTGAATGTTTTTCACGCTGTTTTGGTAAATAAACAGAAGCTGGCTTTGGCAATATTAACTTACCTAGTTTTTGTTTTATAATTGATTCCCAAATAGACACAACGCTCAAATAAACTTCATTATTAGCTTCACATATTCCTCGCTTCATATGAATTGGCAACCTTTTATCTCCGCTAATGAACCAAAGAAAAATATGAGTGTCCAATAAATACTTCATTTATTTTTCAAATAGTCTAATTATCTCTTCAGGCAATTCATCGTCAAAATCATCTGGCACAACAAATTCTCCTGAGCATAATCCATAAGGACGTGATTTATCTGAATTTGAATGTATAGGTTGAATTTCAGCTATAGTTTGGTCATTTTTAGTAACGAAAAAAGATTCTCCTTTTTGAACTCGTTTAAAAAATTTTTTTAAATCTCTTGCAATTTCATCTAAACTAATTGTAGTCATAATTCTTTACTTTTTTGTTTCAACATAAATTTTTTCATTTATCTCCCACATATATTGTTGAAATGCCAAAACTAAGCTTGGACATGTGAATGTGGATAAAATCTACTTCTTCTAGTTTTTCACAAAATGCTTCTCCATATGAAAAAGTTTCAACTGTTCGGTTTAAATATTTGTACGCACTTTTATCGCCCGAAATGAAACCACCCAGATGCGGAAGTATATATCTAAAATAAAACAAGTAAAGAATTTTGATCATAAAATTTTCAGGTAACGAGAATTCCAAAATAATTACTCTTCCACCAGGCTTTAATACACGGTACATCTCCAAAAGACATTTTTCAAAATTCTCTACATTTCGAATACCGAATGCCATTAAGACTGCATCCAATGAATTGGAAGCAATTGGTATTTCAGCGCCATCACCCTGAATTAATTCAAAGCGACCCTCTAAATTTCTTTCGCGGTTTTTTTCTTCACCGATCGCCAGCATATCGATAGCCGGATCAACCCCAATACAGAAATCCACATTAGGATTATGCTTTAATGCTGTGAGTGCGATATCACCGGTTCCACAAGCCAGGTCTAGTATTTTTTGATTAGGAACATTCTTTAATAATTTGACCGCTTTCTTGCGCCAGCGATAATCTTGTCCCGCAGAAAGAAAATGATTCAAAAAATCATAACGAACTGCGATGCGATTAAACATTTTGTAGGATTCATATCGAGAAGGAATCTTCGGCTCTAATGTTAGAATCTCTTCTGACATATATTACTCGTTTTACTATTCGTATTATATTGTATTCAATGTGTAAAGTAGGGGTTAAAGTAAGATTCAAAGACCGTAAAAGCAAGGGATTTCAGGCCTTCATGATGGACGAACCAATTTGCATTTTAGTAAATATTTATTATCTACTCTTTCACAAACCTTTTCAAAAATTGTCTGAATTCATTACTAACCCAAAGATCTAAAAATGCCTCTTTTTCGAGACTCTTAGTCTGCTCTAATTCAGTATTGCCAAAAGAGCGGGCAATCTGCAAAAATGCTGAATTTGTTTCCCGAGAATTTCGTTGAATCTTCTCAGCAAATTCCATGCTAGCTGGAAGCAATTGATCGGAATCAACGATGAAATCTACGAGACCCATTTTGTAGGCTTGTTCAACATTAACCGATTCCGAGGTTAACAGAAGCCGCAATCCACGCTGCCGGCCAATCAATTGAAAAAGTCGAACGCCACCACCCCAACCGGTAATGATTCCATTTTTAGCCTGTCGATAACAGAGAGTGGCATGCTTCGCCGCGATACGGAAATGACAAGCTGTAAGAATTTCACAACCGCCGCCAAGCGCTTGTCCATTAACAGCAGCAATTGATACTTTGTTACTGTTCCAAATCCGGTCCAATATTGCCTGCATTCTTTCGGAAACCTGTTGGCCTTCCATGCGCGTTGTAAGTTCTGCAAAAAAAGCCAGATCTCCCCCGGCGCAAAAGGTTTTGTCTCCACTGCCGGTTAGAATCATCGAACGAATTTCCTTATCCTGCTCAATCTCAGATAATATAGACTCCAATTGATCCATCACTGCTTCATTCACAGCATTATGAATCTCAGGACGATTTAATGTAACAATCGCTGTTTGGTTTTGAATCGAAAATTTTACTTCAGACTGATCAGCCATGATAAACCTGGGATATTGTTAATTCTAATCTAACTTAAAAATTAATCTATTCTAAAAACCGATTCCATCGCTTTTCCAAAAAAAATTGACGCCTAAAACATATACTTTACTTATGAAAGTGATGAGATCGGTATCCCACTTTTAGAATGAAATCAAAAATGAAACACAGTCAATTAAAATATGAATGAGAATATTAAAATACAAGACTGCAATTAATTTGAGAAATCTAATTTGGAATAATTATTGACACTTCTTAATATTATCGATAGATTTTTGCTAGCCGCATGTTAATTTGATTATTGAAGATGAAATAAATAATGAATCCTAAAAAATACCCGAATCATAAAATCTATATTCAAACACTTCGCAATATGGGACCTGAAAAAAGATTGATGAAAGCATTTGAATTGTCTGAGTTTAGTAAAGAGTTATTTATTTATGGACTTCGAAAACAATTCCCCGATCTTTCGGAAGTAGAATTTAAGCAATTACTCATGAGACGGTTAGATAAATGTCACAACAGGAATTATTGAGAAAAGTTATTTCTGCCCTTAAAAATATACGCATAGAATATATGTTTACGGGTTCAATTGTTCCAGCCTGCAAGGAGACCTCGATCTACCCACGATATTGATATAGTAATTGCGATTAATAAAAAAGTGGTAAAACAATTGAAAAAGATTTTTCCGTCCCCTGAATATTACTTGGATGAAGACAGCATTTATGAAGCAATTGACAATCACACTATGTTTAATTTGCTCGATATACAAGATGGAGATAAAGTAGATTTTTGGATTTTAACAAATGATCCATTTGATCAATCTAGATTTTCAAGAAGATATTTGGAAGAATTTACCGGAGTTGAATTAAAAATCTCAAGACCCGAAGATACAATATTAGCAAAACTTCGATGTGCAAAGCTTACAGATGGAAGTGAAAAACAATTTACAGATGCAATGCGGGTTTATGAGGTTCAATTTAAAAACATAGATTACAATTATTTGAACATATGGGCCAGGGAATTGAAAATCGAATTATTATTAAAACAAATGAAAGATAAAGCAGAAATTCCGTAACTGCTCCTGCCCTAATTTAATTAACCCTTTCTTCATCCAGGAATGGATCTTTGTCCTCCTCATCAGATAGTGGCAGCATACTGCTGATCAAATCCTTAAATTGCAATCCTCTTTCCAATTGGTTCTTGCTTAAAAATGAAAACTCTGCCAGACCATGGAGAATATATTCCATGTGTAAGTAGCGGTGTTCAGGTTTAGAATTGGATTGAAAACGGTCGACAATTTTTTTAAGCCCCGGAATTTTTTCCAATGTCTTAATATATTCACTTTGTGAACAATCATTTAAAATATCCAACTCGTTTCCTTGTCCAAACCATTCGATAATACTTTTAAACGGACTGGTCTGCGGGTTACGTCGATGTTTTTCAGGATCCGGAAAATAGTTAGGAAAGAGGGTTCGAATCGATTTGCCTATCAAATACTGTGCGACTTTTGCCGGACCTTCCAATTCCCCTTCATACACGAGTTCGATCTTACCGGTTATGGCAGAAACTACACCCCAAAAATCAGATATCCTTACAACCGTTTTTTCTTCACCACACAAAATTGCACGCCTTTCCGCGGAACTAACCAGGTTTTCATATGCCGTAATAGTTAGTCGCGCCGAGACGCCGCTCTTCGGATCGACATATTCACTTTTCCTGGCTTCAAATGCAATCTGTTCGATCAAATTCTCTGCCAGTTCTGGAACATCAACCAATATTTTCTGTTCTTCATGTAACCGTGCTTCTTGCCGGGTGATCTGCTTTGCAATGGAAATCGATTTGGGATAATGAGTTAAAATCTGACTTTCCAAACGATCCTTTAAGGGTGTAACAATAGCGCCGCGATTGGTATAATCTTCCGGATTTGCAGTAAATATGAATTGCATATCAAGGGGCAATCTTATTTTAAATCCGCGAATTTGAACATCGCTTTCCTGCAAAATATTAAATAAAGCTACCTGGATTCTTGCCTGCAGATCCGGCAATTCATTGATCACAAAAATACAGCGATGGGACCTCGGGATTAATCCAAAATGGATAACGCGCTCATCGGAGTAATGAAGTTTCAAAGAGGCAGCTTTAATAGGATCCACATCTCCTATCAAATCAGCAATTGAAACATCCGGAGTTGCTAATTTTTCAGTATAACGCTGGGAATAATGCAACCAATCGATACGCGTATCATCGCCTTGCTCGACAAGAAGTTCTCGAGCAAACTGTGAAACCGGGGCAAATGGGTCGTCGTTGAGCTCGGAACCCTTCACAATAGGGATATATTCATCCAAAAGATTCACCATCAAACGAGCAATTTTTGTTTTTGCCTGGCCTCTTAAACCTAAGAGAATAATATTGTGACGAGATAAAATCGCCCTTTGAATATCGGGAATGACTGTTTCGTCAAACCCGATAATTTCTTTAAATATTTTTTCTTTAGTGGATAATTTCTTAATGAGATTTGTTCGTAACTCATCTTTAATTAATGTACGTGAATAACCTGAGGATTTCAATTCACCAAAAGTATTTATTTTCAAAACATTTTCTGACATACAAAATTCCGTTTTATTGAATGAATATTATTATCTAACCCTGCTGCGCCGGTTTCGAACGTAATCTTCAAAAATATATTCTCCAAGCCCCTTTAAACTCGTATAAAATGCACGGCCACTGTTTACCCGGGTAAACTCCCGGACAAACTGCTGCAAAAACGGCTCACGAGCAAGCATAAAAGTTGTGATTACAACATTTAATCGTCTGCATTGTCCGGCCAAATTTAGTGTTTTGTTCACAATCTTGCGGTCGAGACCAAATGGATTTTTATAATAGCGTAACCCTTCTTTAATACATGTGGGTTTGCCATCGGTTATCATAAAAACCTGTTTATTGGGATTACGCCGACGCCGTAGAATATCCATCGATAACTCCAAACCGGCAACTGTATTTGTGTGGTAAGGACCGACTTTCAAATAAGGTAAATCTTTGATTTCAATTTGCCAGGCATCGTTGCCAAAAACAATCACATCAAGCGTGTCTTTGGGATATTTTGTTGTAATCAATTCAGATAATGCCATGGCAACTTTTTTTGCCGGGGTAATTCGATCTTCTCCATATAAAATCATCGAATGCGAAATATCAATCATCAATACGGTTGAGGTTTGGGCTTTAAATTCGTTTTCGACGACTTCAAGATCATCTTCAGTGAGTTTAAAATCATTAATGCCATGATTAATCTGGGCATTCTTCAGGGATTCAGTCATGGCAATTTGATCGAGGGAATCACCAAATCGAAATTCTCTGTGTTCCGAAGTGGGTTCATCACCCATTCCGGTAAAGTTTGTGGAATGATTACCAAGTTGAGTTTTCTTTAGTTTTCCGAATATTTCCTCCAACGACCTGCGACGTATCGTCTGTTCCGATCTTGCCGTAATAATAAATTTCTCACTACCCGGGGCGTCTTCTTTTACGTATCCCTTATCCTTCAAATCCTGGATGAAGTCACCCATCCCATATTTGTTGTCAGTAATTTTGTATTGCCGATCGAGTGTATTCAACCAATGCAATGCTTCTGCAACCCCCCCGGAAGTGTAAACCAACGTTTGCATGAACAGATCGAAGAGCTTATCAAAGGGAGTTTTATTGTCTTTTTGAGGAATATATTTGGAAAATTTGTAACCTAACATTTTAATTTCTTTCAACCTACCAGTTTGGAAATTACTATATAAGTGAATTTTAAGCTGTCATTTCGAGGAGTTTACGACGAGAAATCTTTTGATATATGCCAAAGCTAGAGTAAGGTTTCTCCTCGCTTCGCTTCGTCGAAATGACATACTCTATTTTTCAGAAGTTACACCTGATGAAAGACATGTGATAAATTTTTACTTTTAGAATTAATGTATTGGATAAGTTCGTAAATGCAACAAATAATATTTGATTGCTAAAATAATCTACAGGGGCTCACTTGCCGCTTTTCGACAACATATTGTGGCCACCGACTTGCACAGATAAAAATAGAGAACCACAGAGGCACAAAGACACGGAAGGGATACGAGGGAAAAACTACTTGATGTTTTTTTTTGGTGGAGGATTTTGAATTAAGTGAGAATGAAGACAGAGTACATCATATAACAATTATTTCGTTCAAAGACACGGCATTAAAATTTGAAATAAGGAATCCAAAGGACAGTTGGGCAAAATATATTTTAGGATTTACGCTTTATAATCCACTTTATGAAATGATAAATTTCTATCCTCCAGCTCAAAATAGTTACACAGACTTTACACAGGATATTTGTATTGATTTATGCCGCAAGTACACCCTCTTTTTCAACAATTATTTGCGACAAAACTTCTATAAATTCCGCCTCGATGGCTTTCCCTCGATCTTTAGCGTACCAGGTATGTAAATCTTTATAAGCTTCGTCTTTATCCTTTCCGGATTCTAAAGAGCCAATGAATACTTTAGCCGCTTCCTTAGGCCGTGGTCCCCAGTTAAAAATTTCATTAAAATTCTTATCAATTACAATAAGTTTAGGAATGCCCCGCTTTCCACTGGTTAAATACCGATCCATTAGATCCAGATGATCGTCTCTTGATAAAATTCTTAGTGAAATCATTGGGTTTAATTCGGCCATCTTTGAGATGATCGGGAGCGATTGTGCAGAATCGCCACAGAAATCCTCTGAAAGGACTAACCATGTCTGGGGCTCTCTTATTTGTTCAACACCATACCTTAACTCAGGTGAGACTGAATATGTTTTTAAGACCCTGCGCATTCGATGGTTATTGAGTCTAAGAAAGTTCAAATCTTCTTGTTGAGATTGATCCAGAGATTTTAATTGCTCATTGAGTCTTTTCTCTTTGGCAGAAGCCTGTTCCATTACTTCCGAAAAATCAATTGACTCTTTAATGTGGTTTTCAGTGATAAAACTTCTAGACATCGAATTCATCCTTTACCTTGTTTTCAATTTTAAATCATTAGATGTCAAAATGACCCATAAGGAGACAAAATGGGACCGCTATGGCGCGAAGCGTTCAATTCGCCAATGATCCCCATCTTTGAGATATTGTAACCGATCGTGATAACATTAATCGCATATTCTGTATTCTTCGGAAGATTTTGAGTTTTCACACAGTCTCAAAGTACGGGAATGACAAGAAAGAATGCTTTCGTTTAGACACAAATTATCATGTTAACAGCATCACCTCCGGAACGAAAGTCCGTCATTTAATAAGTTTATTAGCCTGCTCAATTTCACCCGAATTTGTTGAAATTAATTGATGCTCAGACTAATTTGTAACTTCTCAACCATCAAAATGTAATTTGCATAATTAAAGGACGGGTAATGAGTAAAAATTCTTTGACAATAACTGATAATCGAACTGGGAAAACCTACGAAATTCCAATCGAGCATGAAACAATAAATGCCATGGATTTACGCCAGATTAAAGTGAATGATGAAGATTTTGGTTTAATGACTTATGATCCTGGGTTTAAAAACACAGCTGCTTGCAAGAGCACTATTACAGATATTGACGGCGATAAAGGCATATTGCGTTACCGGGGTTATCCCATTGAACAACTCGCTGAAAAAAGTACATTTTTAGAAACAGCCTACTTGATTATTCATGGCGAACTCCCAAATCAGAAACAATTGGAGGAATGGACATGGAATATTACCAATCATACCATTCTCCATGAAAATGTTAAAAAACATATTGATGGTTTCCGATATGACGCCCATCCAATGGGGATTCTGGTTAGTACGGTTGCAGCGCTATCCACATTCTATCCAAATTCGAAACAAATTGCAAATCCTAAATCCAGGGAAAAGCAAATCTATCGCCTGATTGCAAAAATGCCGACTTTAGCTGCATTTGCATATCGACACAGCAGGGGTCTTCCTTATATTTTACCGGATAACGAACTAAGTTATACAGGAAATTTCCTCAATATGATGTTCAAGATGACTGAGTTAAGATATAAACCAACACCGGTAATTGAAAAGGCGATGGATGTCCTTTTTATTCTACATGCGGATCATGAACAAAATTGTGGCACAACCGCCATGCGAACGGTTGGTAGCTCGGAAGCAGATCCCTATTGTGCGACTGCTGCTGCTGCTGCAGGACTTTACGGTCCATTACATGGCGGGGCAAACGAACAAGTTTTGCGAATGTTGCGAGAAATTGGCTCAAAAGACAAAGTACCGGAATATGTAAAACGAGCCAAAGAAGGCGAATTCAGGTTAATGGGTTTTGGACATCGCGTATATAAAAATTACGATCCTCGCGGCAAAATTATTAAACAAATCGCCGATGAAGTCTTCGAAGTGACAGGCAAAAATGAAATCATTGATATCGCTAACGAATTGGAACGAATTGCCTTACAAGATGACTATTTTATATCTCGCAAGCTTTATCCAAACGTTGATTTTTATTCGGGCATCATTTACGAAGCCATGAACCTGCCTGTAACAATATTTCCGGTGCTTTTTGCAATTGGAAGAACCCCGGGATGGCTCGCTCAGTGGCAAGAATTGGTAACCGATAAAGAACAAGCAATTTCCAGACCGAGACAAATCTACCTCGGTGAAGACAAAAGAGATTATATCCCTATGGAATTAAGGTGAACACTGGGTTCAAGGGCTAACCTTAATTAAATCCGTCATTCAACTCCAGCCGAATAGTCTTTTCAAGAATCGGTAGAATTTGGATTCCATCACACAAATCACTCTTGGTGGAGCAGTTGGTGAGCTGGTTCTTGGTAAAAAGATCGGTAACAAGGCTGTTTATTGGGGAGCGCTTGCTGGAACAATTCCTGATCTGGATATGGTTTTAAATCCCTTCCTGGATGCTGCATACCAGGTTGCTTATCACCGTGGATTTAGCCATTCTATCGTCTTCGCCATAGTATTCTCACCTATTCTTGCTTATATGATTCAAAAAATTCATCGCCAACAAAATGTAAAGTTTAAGGATTGGCTGCACTTAACATTCTGGTGCTTGATCACGCATCCATTTCTGGATTGCTTTACCACATACGGAACCCAATTATTTCAACCGTTCTCTTCCTACCCGGTGGCGTTTAATGCCATCTCAGTCATCGATCCGGCCTATACTATACCATTTCTTTTATGTTTACTTTTAGTATTATTTCTAAAACGATCCTCTTCAATTCGGAAAAAGGTGCTTGTTCTTGGAATCTCAATCAGTTCCCTGTACCTATTTTTGACGATTGTCAATAAGGTGTATATAACCTCGGTTTTTGAGTCATCCTTACGGCAGCAAGGCATTAAATATTCAAACATTTTAACAATTCCAACTTTTTTCAATAATATTCTTTGGCGATGTGTGGCAGAAGAAGATGATTTTTATTGGGAAGGATATTACTCTCTCTTTGATCGTGAAAAGAACATTCAATTCTACCTAGTTGCAAAAAATAAAAACTTATTGGAACCCTATTTGAAAGATAAAAAACTACAAAGACTGCTTCGATTTACAAAAAACAAATATTCAGTTGCACAAAAAGGCAATCAAATTATAATTAATGACATGAGGTTTGGCCGTATAATTGGTTGGGTAGATCCAAACTCGGATTTCATATTTTCATTTGGATTTTACTCTACTGAGCCGGATATCAACAAAAAACTAAAAATATTCAGAGTGAGACCATCAATTCGAATCAATAAAACGATATGGAGTCAATTTTTTGCTCGAATTAAAGGGAAAGAATTCCCAGGGCTTTTTAGTAATTAATACAATAGGCCATTTTGAGTCTTCAAATACTGATGAAATATAAATATTTTTTCCCCATACTCCTGGTCGCTTTAAACGCCAAAATTCTCTGGGCTGATAACCCGGGGCGTGTCCCCATCAATCATCCGGTTTATTCTTTCCTGGATCGGATGGAAACTTTAGGCGTTATTGCTAACATTCGAGATGCAGTCAAGCCTTTCGACCGCGGTCGCATCAGTACAATATTAACTGAAATCAATTCAAAGCGTGAAGAACTTACCAACATTGACTTAAACCGACTCGACAATTTTTTGCTTGATTTTCGTTTTGAGATAAACCGGTTGCTAAAATATAAATATACTTCGGAAACGTCAAACTGGTATAGTCCTTTATCAAATCTAAAGCAATTCAAATCTGACTTCAATCGGTTCTTTCAGAAAAATCAACCCGAAGAAGAAAACCATGTTGTTCTTTGGGAGGATTCAACAAATAGTTTTTATTTCGATTTCATCCAGGATTTTACCTATGACCGTCGCGATGACGATGTTTATCGTACTAACAATGCCCAAACATTTAAGCTTCGTGGCAGTATAGGCGAAAGATTCTCTATTGCGCTGGAAGTAACTCAGATGGCTTTAAACGGCGACAAAGTGTATCGTCTGCAAGACCCGATTATGAAAGGAGCATGGAACCAGTCTCCAAACGACGGAGCAACATTTTTTGATCGTAGTGGCGGCGAACTGGCTTATAGTTCTCCCATAATGGATTTCAGGTTTGCGCATCAATCAACTACATGGGGACTTGGTGAATTTAGCCAGCTCATCCTGTCAGATAATGTTGAACAGTTTCCTTATATTAGTATCAGTAAACATTGGAAATGGGGGAGTTTTACCTTTATGCATGGAAAACTACTTTCACAAGCCAACTCTGATTCAATTGATGGACAACCCGTTTATCCTGAAAAGTGGATTGCAGCGCATCGTTTTGAGTTTTCACCATCTTCACGGGTTTCAATTGGGCTTAGCGAATTGATCATTTACGGCAACCGTTCTGTTGAATGGGCATACCTGGTCCCTTTTAACTTTTATCGGGCGACTGAGCATTATTTGCGTGACCGCGATAATGAAACAATAGCCCTGGACATCGAAGCGCGGCTTTTCCGCGGTGGCAAAGTTTACGGTACTGTCTTTATCGATGAGCTCTCTACAAGTAAACTATTTACGGATTGGTTTGGAAATAAACATGGCTTCCAATTTGGCTTGCACCTAGCCGATCCTTTTCACTTAAACAACCTGTCATTGCGTTTTGAATACATAGCAATTATGCCCTGGGTTTATACCCATAGATTCAAAATTAACCGGTATATACATGACGGCAGATCCCTTGGATTCAGTACAGGGCCTAATTCGCAAGTGTTATACACAGATTTACAGAAGGAATGGCACTATCGATTTAAAACTGGCATAAAGTGGCGAAAAGTGAAACATGGTGATAATTTTCTGAATGAAAATATTGGCGGTGATATCCTGATTGGACATGATACTTTACTGGGAAATCAAATCGCATCTAGACAAACCCGCGATTTTCTTGAAGGCATTATAACGACCGAAAATCACCTGGAATTTTACAGCCAGTTGGAATTATTCAACGACTTGTTTTTAGATTTTTCGATCTCCCACCTAGAAATTAAAACATTCAATTCAATTTCTAAATCCACCATATTGCACTTCGGATTTAAACTTGATTATTGAAATTAATCTTCTCCTCTACCTATTTATTGGCTCAAATCTTCTATACTTCTCTCTCTTGGGTATTGTTTATACCGGGTTAAAAAGGTTAAACAAAAAACCTGCTAACCAATTTCAACCCAAAATAAGTATAATTATTGCTGCCCGAAACGAAGAATCACGAATTTTTCTTTGTTTGGAAAGCCTTGAAAAACTCGAATACGAAAAAGACAAGTTTGAAATTATTCTTGTGGATGACTGTTCTTCGGATAGAACGGCAGAAATTATTCAAAGTTTTTGTCAGCGACATTCAAATTGGCGCTTGCTGCAATTACAGAATAAAAGTTCAGAATTACGAGGAAAATTGAACGCGCTTCAAGAAGGAGTGTCGATTTCATCTGGTGAGATCATTTTCACGACCGACTCGGATTGCATCTTGCCAAAGGACTGGTTACGAAAAATGATGCCCTATTTTGAAGCGGGGGTTACAATGGTTTTAGGCCATTCTCTCCTAGTTTCCGGCAAAGGTTTTTTCCATAGACTCCAGGAATTCGATAATCTTTTCTCTGCCATTGTTGTCGCTGCGTTAACAAAAATGGGCTATGCTTTTAGCAGTATCGGTCGGAATATGGCATACCGATCCATTACACTCGAAAGTGTGGGGGGGTTCAATTCATTGAAAAAATTTCGCAGTGGCGATGACATTCACCTTACCGATCGCTTTAGAACTAAAGCAGGCAAAATTGATTACTGTGCGGATCCCGAGACATTTGTATTGACACAACCTCTAAAAAGCAAAAAAGAATTCCTGAATCAACAAATTCGAAAAAACAGTAAAACATTTATAAGATCCCCTTCATCCATGCTGCTTCCAATAGGATTATTTGCTTATCACGTTCTATTCTTACTCTTTCCAATCATTTTCCCGCATCAATTTCTATTATGGCTTGCATTTTTATGCTTGAAGTTTATATTAGAATTCACTTGCTTATACAATGCAGCAATCATTTTTAAACAGAAACAATTGATACCGTATTTATTATTTATGCAAATCATTTACCCGGGATACATTATATTCCTTACTATCCTCGGTGGATTACAGGTATACAAATGGAAATAACTTCATGAAACAAATACTTAAAAGAAAATTAATCTATTTTGTTAAAGTCACATTAGGACTTACACTTGTAACCTGGATTTTATTTTTAGTCGATCACGAGATATTCTTAGAATATTTTGCACAACTAACATTTGGAACTATATTGCTGATTGGATTCCTTAGCCTCTTGAGTTTATATATACAGTATTTGCGCTGGAAATATCTTTTAAACTGCAATTCCGATCATTTTGCCAAAGAAGATGTCATTCCATCATTCTTGGCAGGGTTTACATTTCGACTCATGCTGCCTGGCGGTCATGCAGAAATAAGCAAAATATTTTTACTTCCAGGTAAAAAGAAAGGAAAAGTAGCTGCATTTGGTTTGGAAAAACTCGTTTTAACTTTCATAAAACTTTTCCTTATCTTAATCGTTTTGCCGCTTACTTTTCCTCAGCTAACACCCTATTGTGTTGCTCTCTTAATTGTCCTGATGATAACCATTCTCCTTATCCCCAAACTGCGCATCTTGAAGCGATTTCAAGAAAAAGAAACTAATTATTACACAATGCTTAGCTTTACCCTGGTTTTTTCGTTAATCACATTTGCTCTCATGGCAGGTCAATATTATATATTGCTCAACAAAGTAAATGCCATTTCATTGTGGCCAACCGCACATACTTCGATTTACCTATGGGGTTCAGGAATGATTCCGATCAGCATTTCCGGATTAGGTGTGCGAGAGGGGTTGGCTGTTTTTTTCTTTAATAGTTATGGCATCAATGCCGCCCAGGCTGTTGCAACATCATTGTTTTTATTTGCACTCGGCTCGATTATTCCGGCCTTAGCCGGGGTTTATTTTATTTCGAAGAAAAAAGAACATTTCAAAGAACTTAAAGATGTGGTTTCCTCAACTCGGGATTTAATAAAAGCGAGTAGATTTCGTAAGCAGATCATGGTTTCTACCCATAAAATCTCTGATCAAATCGCTACAAATCATACAGATTAAAATTACTCGAAAACGGATCGTTAATGTCATCAAATTATTCACTTCCATGTTTCTTTCTAAAATACTGCGCAAACAAATCGTGTGGGGTTACCCGATTTATTTGATGGTTGAACCAACCAATATCTGCAATTTGAAGTGCCCTATGTGTCCATCCGGTAACGGCGAAATGACCCGGGCGCTAGGTAAATTGAATTTCGCTAAT
Organism: candidate division KSB1 bacterium; assembly: GCA_022566355.1. Taxonomy (NCBI): domain Bacteria; kingdom Pseudomonadati; species Candidatus Zhuqueibacterota bacterium. Next base: position 42,560 of record JADFJB010000009.1, on the reverse strand, counting down.
TTTAAAAAATTGATCGACGATGTTGGCGATTATGTATTACAGGTACAATTGTGGAACCAGGGTGAACCCCTCATTAACCACTCATTCCTAGATTTCGTTAAGTATGCGAATTCAAAAGGGATCATGACACAAACCTCCACAAACGGGCATTTCATCCGTACTGAGGAAGCTGCCGAGGAATTGGTGCAATCTTGGTCTTGATGTACTCATTTTTTCAATGGATGGCACCAACCAGGAAACCTACGAAAAGTACCGGGTTGGCGGCAACTTCAAGCTGGTGTTTGAAACTTTACAACGCATCAGCCAGGCAAAGGAACGTTTGGGCAGTAAAACACCGCACGTGGAGCTGCAATTCATTGTATTTAAACACAATCAAGGAGAGATGGATCGTCTTATAGAAATCGCCAAACAGAATAATAGTGAACCGGATCTCATTCAAAACAGCCCAGGTTTATTCAAATAGCCAGGCAAAAACCTTCCTGCCAGATCGAGATGACCTGCAGCGTTACAAACGTAATGGCGATGGTTTCGAAATGAATGGGAATATCAAAAACTGGTGTAAGCGTCTGTGGCTGAACTCGACGATTAATTGGGATGGCTCCGTGGCGCCATGTTGTTTCGATAAGGATGCTGAACATGCGTTTGCAAATATCTTTCGTGAACCAACCAACTTTACCCAAGTTTGGAAAAATGGCAAGTACAATGCATTTCGCAAATTGGTCATGAACGACCGTAAATCCATCGAGATATGTAATAATTGCACGGAAGGCTTGAAAGCCCCGTACATCAAAATTATAGAATTATCAGACCTCTAAATCCAAACCCCAAAACCCTGGTTACAATTCTTGCAAATATCGATCGACTTTCGGTTGGTTAGCATATTTTTCCGAAATTCTTTATAATCACCGTTAACCCAAATATCTTCAAAATCATGATCCTTGGCATGACCCATCGAATGTTTGCCATTTTTATCAAAACAACAAGGGACGATGCCGCCATCCCAATTCATGAGGGTAGACAACCAGGGCCTGGGACATACTCCTTTACCACCTTTCCGTACTTGTATGTCTGAATCTGTTACAGAATAACGTTGATATTTTTCTTTCTCTGGCAGCCATTCAAGGGCTTCCTGGTAATTCTCAACTTGGATATTCTTTTTCAGCAGTCGATCTACTCCAAGCTCTCTAGCCAACGCCTCGATCTCGGGAATTTCATGTTCATTGTGCTTCATGACAAGAAATTGTAATAGAATATAAGGAGTTTTACTGCCTAATTTTTTCTTAGCCGCAACCAGATTACGAATGCCCTCTTTAACTTTATCCAGCTTACCATTTACCCGATACCGCTCATAACTTTCCTGGGTTGTACCGTCTACAGAAACGATGACTGCATCCAATCCGGATTGAACGGTGAGTTCCGCATTTTGGGGATTTAAGTAATGCACATTTGTACTGGTCTCGGTGTAAAGCCCTTTTTCTTTGGCATATCCTACACATCGCAAAAAGTCTTTATTGATATAAGGTTCGCCTTGATGATATAAAATTACATACCATATTTTATCGCCGATATCATCGATAATATTTCGAAAAGTATCAAAAGACATGCGCCCAGCCGATCTTAACATCGTGTCATTGCCAGTCACACATAGTGGACATTTGAGATTGCAGATATTTGTGGGTTCTACTGTAAGTACTGGCGGAATACCCCAAATAATAGGTTTGCGCATAATGATAGAAAGAAAAAAGGAACTTAAAGATTTAACTACATTCCAAAATCTGCGCAAAGTAAACGATAGAATTGCCTGGCGGAACACAAAGTCTTGCACGAACTATTCTCCAAAGAAAAAATACTTCTTGTTTGAAAAATTTTAAGATAAACTATTCACCTAACATACACCAACTAATTTTTATTAATTGTATTTCAAAAATTAAGACTAACAATACAACATTCATGTTTCTTTAACCGGAAGTTTGAGAACGCTGCCAAAATTGAATTTTCTCTTTGATCACAGACCATTTTTATTCTATATTCACTCTGCTCAAATTCGATAAATCTTAAACCTTACATAACCTGGAGGATTCCATGCCCAACGGAATTTTTGACGTACCCTATCCAATCAACGAACCGATATACGATTACAATCCGGGTAGCAGTGAAAAAGCCGAGTTAAAGAACACACTGGACGACATGTTGTCAAAGGAAATCGAAATACCCATGGTAATTGGCGGTGAAGATGTTAAATCCGGAAATTTGGCAGACTGCCGTTGTCCCCACGATCATAAGCACCTGCTTGGCCAATATCATAAAGGTGATGAAAAATATGTTCATCAAGCTATAGAAGCTGCATTAGAAGCTCGTAAGCAATGGGCTGAAACACCCTGGGAAGCTCGCGCAGCCATTTTTTTGAAAGCCGCAGAATTGCTTGCCGGTCCTTATCGCCAATTATTAAATGCATCTACTATGCTTGGTCAAAGTAAAAATGTCTTTCAAGCAGAAATTGACGCAGCTTGTGAAATCGTCGATTTTTTGCGATTTAATGTTTATTACATGCAACAGCTTTATGGGCAGCAGGTCACTTCAGAAGGCTCGATTTGGAACCAGTTGGAATACCGGCCGCTGGAAGGTTTCGTTTTCGCAGTCACTCCATTTAATTTCACATCGATTGCCGCAAATTTGCCCACGGCCCCGGCTTTGATGGGTAATGTCGTGGTTTGGAAACCCGCATCCAGTTCTGTTTACAGCGCTTATTATATCATGGAATGGCTGAAAGAAGCTGGAATGCCGGCCGGCGTTATCAACATGGTGCCTGGACCGGGCAGCGCAATCGGCGATCCGGCGATGAATCATCCCAGGCTGGCTGGAGTGCACTTCACTGGCAGTACGGCAACGTTCCAGGGAATGTGGAAAACTGTTGGCGGCAATATCGAAAAATATAAAAGCTATCCCCGTATTGTCGGTGAAACCGGCGGTAAAAATTTCCTCTTTGTACATTCAAGCGCCGACACAAAGGCAGTCGCAACCGCAGCAATTCGCGGAGCATTCGAATACCAGGGACAAAAATGCTCGGCCGCTTCTCGGATGTATGTTCCGGAAAGCCTGTGGCCTTCTATAAAAGAATTCTTGCTTGCGATGATCAAAGAAATCAAGATGGGCGACGTTACCGATTTCACCAATTTCATGAATGCGGTTATCGACAAAAATTCTTTCAGGGATATTACTGAATATATCGATTACGCAAAGAATGCCAGCGACGCAGAAATCCTGCACGGTGGAGAGTACGATGATTCCAAAGGATATTTTATCCAACCCACAATCATCCAGACTAAAACGCCGAAATTCAAAACAATGGAAGAAGAAATATTTGGCCCGGTGTTGACCGTCTATGTCTATCCGGACAATCAATATGAACAAACTTTGCAGCTTTGTGATGAAACTTCACCGTACGCATTGACTGGCGCCATTTTCTCGCAGGATCGTTATGCGGTAATTCAAGCGAGCAAGATCTTGCGCAATGCTGCCGGAAATTTCTACATCAACGACAAACCCACTGGCGCCGTGGTGGGGCAGCAGCCATTCGGCGGTGCAAGGGCATCCGGCACCAATGACAAGGCCGGTTCGATCTTCAATCTCATCCGCTGGGTTTCAACCCGCACCATTAAAGAAAACTTTGTCCCGCCAAAGGACTTCAAATATCCGTTTATGCAAGAAGAATAGTTAAACAAGCCATTAATTACAAAGCCCGTTCTAGAAATCGGACGGGCTTTGTTTGTTTACGCTAACACTATCGCATCAACACAGTTGATGCTATCCAAAATTTGTATTGCATGTACTAAGCACAAATTGATTTGTGTTGTCATATTTTTTTTATTCATGATCCAAAAATGTACTTCATTAAATGTAATGCGGTTAACATCTCAATAGGGTAATGAAACACAACTTATTACCACATTGAATGTACAATTCATTACTAAGTACCGCTGCGTTTCTTGTACTTTAAAACAAAATAATTTTAAGTCATATATTTTTAGAACTTCTTAAGGAAAAGGCCCCTAAATCCATATTCATATACCTTAAAATCCAGCAATTTAAATCGAGGAAACAGATTTCTCAATTCAACATCAGTATAAATTGTAAGCGTTATCCCTTTCGTTGGGTTGTCACTTTTTTCCTTCTCCTTTATCTCTTCAGGAGTCATGTATGGATTAAAAAGGCAAAATAATAGATCCTTGTCTTTTAAACATTTGAAGATTTTGGCTATTGCAATTTCTAATTCGTCTTTTGAAATATTATCCAGGACTTTTGCTGCAATAACACCATCAAACTTTTCACGAGGGAAGGGATTACCTGTAATTGGACAACATTTGTATTCGATTTGGACACTGTCCTCAGCTGCCCATCTCGAAGCAAACTTTATGGCATTCGATGAGAAATCATATCCTTTAACCTCAAAACCCGCTTTGCTTAAAAACATCGCCCAAATTCCTATACCACAGCCCACATCAAGTACGGATTTCACATTATGCATCTCGAAAAATTGTAAACAATCCTTCATATCTTTTGTTGCTTCGGCAGTTTTCCAATCAAGTGGAACATTCAAAAAAAGATTATTCCAAATTTTCTGATCTTGAGGATTAAATCCCAATTCCTCTGGATTCGCTAACATAATTTCTATCTCAAAAATTATTTTTTATCTAAGTTTTTAACATACGGCTCATTTGAATTTAGGCCAAGGGTCAACCCACAGTACAAAAACTACTAGTAGCACATATAGGGCTCGCATACTATTAATATGAATATGAACTCAAATACAGAAAATCATTTGTTATGGGATTGAATTGAAATTGGTAAAATGAGCCTCCTAATAACATACTTGCTGAATAATTCAACAAAGAATAACACCGAAAGATAAAGTACATTCAGTGTGTTCTGTTGATAACGGATTCTAAAAAATACTCAAGCGCCAACCGGCCTTCGCTTTTCTCAATTTCATTCAAGCTTTTTCTGGCAAGATTAAAATGTTTGTCAAGCATTTGTGAAGACAATGACAAAGTACCCGCCTTTTGAAAAACATCTTTCATCAAAAGGACATCTTGCCTGTCCACTTCCGGTTTGGCCAAAATTTCTTCAATAACTTCACGGTCAGAATGAGAAGCTTCACTACGGGCATGGATTAACAACATAGTTTTCTTTTTTTGCCGGATATCACTGCCCCAAGTTTTACCGGTAAGTTCTTCATTAGCCATAACATCCAATAGATCATCCTGGATTTGAAAACCAACTCCCAGGTTTAATCCAAATGTTCTTAATTCAGAGATCGTTTTTTCCGTACCTCCGCCGATAATCGCGCCTAATTCAGCACACATCGCAAACAAGCTTGCCGTCTTTTTTTTGATCATTTTGAAATAATCGTCTAAGGAGACATCTACCTCCGATTCGAACTCTTTATCAAAAGCCTGGCCTTCACAGACTTCCAGCAGGGTATTTGAAAAAAGAGAACCAAGCCGGCTTAAATCATTACAATGGGTTCGAAGCAAAGATTTATAAGCAAGAGCTATCAAGCCATCTCCTGCTAATATGGCAACATTTACGTCCCATTTCTTGTGGACTGTCTTCCGCCCACGGCGGGTATCGTCTTGATCCATAACGTCATCATGAATCAGGGTAAAGTTATGCAATAATTCTATCGCTACCGCTGCATCCAAACCCTCTTCCCACTTGCCGCCTGCAGCTTCACACGCAAGCAATAAAAAAATGGGTCGGAGTCTTTTACCACCGGCTGCCATCATATACCGCATAGGTTCATACAAGGTAAACGGAAATTCTTTGCTTATGGTCTGAGCCAGGTGAGTATTGATTTCGTTACGAAGGAACGTTGGTTTTGACTCGAAATTATTCGAAATAGCCATCAGTAATTTGATTTTTAATTTAAATTCCGGGAAATTTATTATTCAAAGGCAATCCGGTTTTCTCACAACCCTTAAGGCAACTAAATTACAAATGATTTAGGTGAAAAACTAGAATAAATGATGGTCGTGAGATTAAGAAAAAATTCCCCGAAAAGAAAACTACTCGTAGCGCAATGCCTCAATTGGATTTAATCTACTTGCTTTTACTGCCGGATAAATGCCAGAAATCAATCCAACTGCACTCGAAAACAAGAAACCAACCAAAGCTGCAACGACCGGAAGCGTTGTCGGCCAATTAATAAGCATCCCCACTAAATTTCCACTAACCACTCCAAAAATAACTCCAATAATTCCACCTACTCCACATAGAATGATAGCCTCTGTTATGAATTGTCCCAAGATTTCCCTTCGCGTGGCGCCAACCGCTTTTCGAATCCCAATTTCTTTGGTGCGTTCCGTAACTGAGACAAGCATAATATTCATGTTTCCTATACCGCCGGCCAACAAAGCCATCCCAGCAATTATCAAAGCGCCCAGGAAAACATTATTGGTTATGCTATTCCATGTTTCGAGCAGGGAATCTCTGGTTAATATTTCAAAGTCATTTTCTTTGCCGGGAGAAACCTTTCGTTCGGCACGCAGAATACCCGTTACTTGATCGATTGCTGCAACCATTTCTTTTGGATTTTTAGCTTTTACAGCAAATTCAACCGATCGCTTCTTGCCAAAATATTTCTCAAATGTAGTTATAGGAAGAACGACGTAATTATCTTGACTTTGACCAAACACCTGTCCTTTTTCTTCAAAAATACCCGTTACGGTGAACCTTCTTCCTTCCAGTCTAACTTCTCGTCCGATTGGATCTGTAAACGGGAATAGCTTCTCCACAACATCCTGGCCCAGTGCACAAACATTGGAGCGCCGTTGGACATCTTGGGCAGTTAAGAACCGGCCATCTTCAACATAGTAAGAATTTGCCACTTGCCAAAATTCATTAGCGCCATAAAATAATACATCCGGGTTGGTTTTTTTGTCTCTATTTTTGACTACATTCCCGAATGATACAACTGTCGGAGAAACAATGGAGACCAAAGTTGCTTTATTTTGAACTGCTTGAACCTGGGCGAAGGTAATATCTTTGCGATTTCGGTATTTGTCATCATGTGGGGAAGAGAGGGCTCCGAATTTCTGAACATAAAATGTTCCGGCTCCTAACACTGAAAGTTGCTCTTCGACGGAACGATTTAGACCTGAAATAAAAGTTTGAACACCGATAATCGCCCACACACCTATGATTATTCCAAGCATGGTAAGAAATGCACGAAATTTATTGGCGCGCATCGATTCCAGCGCCATGTAAGTGCTTTCACGAATATCCATTTAACACCCAAAAATTGTTAGTAGATTTGAATTCAAATGATTAAAAGTAAATCAGATACGATATAATCCCAACAGGGTTGCTCTCTAATAAAAATTATTTAGATCAATACATATTTTAGGATTTGACAACTGCTACAGGTAATTCCAATTCCGTTAAAAGGATTTCGCTTAAAGTAATATTATCGAGAAATATTTTTAACTGTTGATTAATCTTCAAAAGCGGTGATCGGATATTGCAGCAATCAATCAAATAGCAATTGTCTTTGGTTTCTGATGCACATTGAACCAGACCGTATTCTCCTTCAAGAACGGTTATGAATTTAGCAAGGGAGATTTCTTGAAGCGCACAGATTAATACATATCCACCCCGGGGGCCTTGTACGGATCTTATGATTTCTGCGCGGGTTAATTGCTGAAGAACTTTAGCCAGCAATTCTTTTGGTATTTGTGCACATTCTGCAATCTCTTTAGCGTTATAAATATTGTCTTTCGATTTGCAGCTTATGTGCTTAAGAGCGATTAAACCATATTCGATTTTTTTCGTTAAGCGCAGCATTTTGACAATTTAGTTATTGGCAGAATAAACTATTTGGAATTCTTTTTGTACACTAAAACCGCACTGCATGGTTCACCCCAAAAAATACGGCTTGCATAGGGCGCCAAGTGTGCAACTAGAGAAAGATAAGCCCATGTTGGTACGGGTACTTTGTCGCATCCCTTGATCACAACTTTCTTATCTTGATAGGATATCCAATCAAACCCATCTACCTTCTCACGAAAACTTTTTTCACGAATAATTCCACCGTCGAAAAATTCAGCTATATCAATGGTTTGAGTTTTGGGAACTGAGCCGACTCTTTGCATTTAATCTCCGGGTTACGCAGAAAAGGATTGCCCGCAACCGCATGTTCTGGTCGCATTTGGGTTATTGAATACAAACCCTGTCCCATTCAATCCATCCGAAAACTCAAGGACAGTTCCGTCTAAATAAAGTGTGCTTCCCAGATCAACAAACAATTGAATTCCATTGTCTTCCAATTTCATGTCGCTTTCTTCGGCTTTGGGGACCAAATCCATAAAATAGCTCAATCCGGAACATCCTCCACCTTTAACAGCTATCTTTATGCCATGGCCTTCTTTGCTTTCTGATTTCATTATTCGCTTAAGCTCGTCACGGGCTTTGTCGGAAATTGTTATCATGTTTTTTCCTTTCTAAGATAAATCAGATTAAAAAATTCGTATACTAAGGTATTAAATATTTGAAATGATGTCAAGTTCCAGAAGATATTGACATCATTTTTAAAAACTAATTGGTTTATGGTTTTATTCATCAATAGCTAGTTCACAATTGCTTTTTCAAAGATTAACGAATTTATTGATTCGGCTAAAACATTTCGAAAACTTAAGAACCGATAAAGAACCTCTCCTATCCGGCTGTTTGGTGTTGATGCTCCTGCAGTAAACCCTATTCTTAGAGGTCCTTTCTTAAGCCAATTCGTTTCGATTACGATATCTTTTTTAAACGGCAGCTTGTGTTCAATTTCTGTGGCACTGAGTAAAGAGATGCTGCCTTCAATATGAAACGAAGGAATGTATTGGCTGGCGATTTCCACGAGATGGCCGGTATTGCTGCTGTTATAACCACCGATAATCAGCATTAAATCCAAAGATTTTGTTTTGAGTAACTCAATAATCGCATCTTGGCGGTCTTGTGTTGCACTGCAAATGGTATCAAAACTTCTGAATCTTTCCTTTGCTTCTTCCAAACCATATCGCTTCACGAATGACTGTTCAACATCATTAGCAATCTCAAGGGACTCTGAACTTAGCATTGTTGTTTGATTTGCGCATCCTACTTTTTGCAAATCTTTTTCAGGATCAAAATTCGGTGAGCTGGTTTTTGCTAATTTTTCCTTTAATAGTTCTGCATTACACTTGTCTTCGACAAAATCACAAATTAATTGAGCTTCTGATTTATCATAAACGACGACGAACTTTCCACCAGGATATTTAGTCACCTGAGAACATGTCGCTAGTGTTTCCTCATGATCATATTTTCCATGAACAATTGCCGTAAATCCATCCCGTGCATATTGTTCGACGCGTTTCCAAACTGAAAGTACCGAACCACAAGTTGTATCGACTAAAATACAATTTTGTTCTTTAAGTTTTACCAGGGTATTATCCTGGACACCAAATGCCGGTATTAATACGACATCATCAGCATTTAGGAAAGAATAATCAGCCGATTTTCGTTGCAAACCATCCAATATTTCGATACCCATTTGGGTGATCTGGTTGTTTACAAAAGGATTATGGATTATTTCCCCTACTAAATATATTTTCCGGTCAGGAAATTTAAGCCGGGTTTGATAAGCGTATTCCACAGCCCGGTCAACTCCATAACAGAAGCCAAAGTCCTTTGCCAAAAAAATATGATTGTCAGTAATTTTAAATTCATTGCCATGAGAGATCAAGAATGTTATTAACTCGCTGTGATAGTCCTGCTTAATATCACTCTTAACTTCTTTCTTTAATCCAAAACCTTTTCTAAATAAAGCCGTTTCCGTCATCTAATCCTCATGTTGATTTACATACTATTATAGTCAGGATTCATTAAAATCCGATCAATTTTCTTTAACTCTTCATGCGTTAATTTTATTTCAAATGCTGCTGATGTTTCTTCAATTTGCGATGGACGTTTTGCCCCGACAATCGCTGACGTTACAGAAATATGAGCCAGAACCCAGGCAATCGCCAATTGCGCAACGGTACAATTCAAAACTTCAGCATAGCGTTTTAGTGTCTGAACGATTTTAATATTGTGCTCAAAAGCGCCATTTGCAAAAAGAAAATAATTACGCCTAAAATCCTTTTCCGGGAACTGAACCGGTGTAGTATATTTTCCGGCTAATAGCCCTCTACCTAAAGGATTATAAGGAATAACACCTATTTGGTTTTCCTGGCAAAAGGGCAATAACTCAACTTCAACATAACGATAAAGCAAACTTAACGGCGGTTGAAGTGATACGATTTTCCCATAATTTAAATATTCTTGAATTTGCTCTGATGTCTGGTTCGAAAGTCCTATGTATCGAATTTTTCCATTTTCAACACAGTGAAGCAGGGTTTCCATAGTTTCCTGAATGGGAGTATTGTCATCGGGTCGATGAACCTGGTACAAATCGATGACATCCCGCTTTAACCGTTTGAGACTATCATCTACAGATTGCAGAATGTAATTACGACTCAAATCTCCATACATTTCGCCTTTTTCATTCCTACGATTTCCAACTTTAGTCGCAATGGTAACTTCATTACTACGCGATCCTAAAGCATTTGCAAGTACTTCCTCAGAATAACCATTTCCATATACATCTGCGGTGTCAAAGAAATTAATTCCCAGGTCAAGCGCACGATGAATGGACGCAATTGAGTTTTCATCAGTCACATCATCCCCCCAACCCATTTTGCCTGCCGCACCACAACCAAAGCAAATCGTGGAAACCTCTAAATCAGATTTTCCTAATTTTTTGTACTGCAATGTTCCGCCATAATTTTATAGACTATCAATACTCGTTTTTAATTCATCATGGTCAGGAAAACGCCCCAACTGTTTCTTTGAAAAGATGAGTTGGCCGTTCGCTTTAACCTCAAATACGCCGCCACTGCTTTCAATTAACTTGGGTTCAGTATTGTATTCTTTTTTCAAATAATCCGCCAAACTGGCAGCATTGGGGTAATAGTCTCAAACACCGCAATATTCAATACTAAATTCCATTTCGTCTCCTTACGTTTATGAAAAATGAATTTATAATATAGACAACAAGATCAATCATTTCAATCTTAACCAAAATAGAATCATTAAATTCTATTTCTGACAGCTTTTTGACAACTACTTGATTTTTTAAATAGACAGTGTCTCCCCGGTGCCACTAGTATATTTTTGTGCCAATGCAATATAATCATTCGCTTCCCTAACCTTACCTCGCTTTTTAGATCCATTGGCTAATATGCGACATTTTTCTTCTAGAATTTTTACCGTAGCTTGATAATTTTCTTTAGATAGTTCTCCACATTCCATTATTTTCACCAGAGATAGAATCCTAAAACGATCCATGCCCCAATATTTTTGCGATTGCTGACCGGAATGCCCGTTTCTTTTAATGATTAACTGTTCTTGCAGCAAGTAAATTGGATAACCAGCACCTATTCTCAGCCAGAGATCATAATCTTCACATGCCGGTAATTCCTCATCAAATGTGCCTATTAAGTCTAATACTGAATGGTGGATCATCACCGAAGATGGACTGATGATACACAACGGCAACATTTTTTGATAAATCCAGCCCGAATATTTTTGATGTTTTTTTGCTGGATTTACACGATTATTTTTTCGATACCAAATCTCCTCTGTATAGCAGACCTTAATATCCCGGGTTTCTGCGAAAAACTTCATCTGAGCCGCTAATTTCCCAGGCAGCCAAAGGTCGTCGGAATCCAGGAAGCAGATCCATTCGCCGGCGGAATATTGAATGCCGGTGTTCCGGGCGCTCGAAGGTCCTTTTTGTTCTTGCTTTTTATAGTGGAGTTTACCTTCATATTGTTTTAAAATATCCTCCGTTTGATCTGTTGATCCGTCATCGACTACAATCAATTCAAAGTCCTTGAATGTTTGACTCAAAACTGACTCAATACATTCTTGTAAAAAGTGTTCACGATTATAGGTTGGGACAATTACAGATACGGAAGGCATTTTGATGAATTTGATGGATTTTCGTTACAATATAGGTTTAATAAGTTATAAATAAGTTAATATCAAATAAACCTCATAAACGATCAAAACCACATAAAGGATGAATACGGTATACATCATATTTACGATTCGTAATCGCCCAAAAACACGGAAATTTTTGTGACTCAAAAAAAACAAAACACAACCAGCCGTTAGGGAAATTTTAATGACTAAAAATAAATTTGAGTTTGCAGAGATTAAGATTGCCATAAAAGGATTCAATTCAATTCCACCGCCTTCTAAAAGATTTAAGGTAAAATAGGCATCCGATATGGAAAGTGTAACAATTGCTACAATCAAAATCAGGTATTTGTATTCATATCGATCCACATAATAATTTTCTTCTTCTTCTTTCTCCCTGCGGGCTTTCATCCGCCTGCCACTTAAAGTATACCGGCCAAAAAGCGGTGTGGAATTTTTTCTCCTATTTTTGTCAGATCGTTGCTTTTTACTCGTCATTTCTTTTACATCTTTTAATAGTCAAATATTTAATATTTAGAGTTAAGTTTTGTTGTGAAATGGTACTCTATTATTAAAACAGTCCTTCTTTAATTAATGCATTAGAATTTTGTCATTTAAATTTCTTTATTTTTTCGATATTCGGATTTCAAGCTTTTTACACTCCATTCCTTGTCGGTTTGAGCCGATACATCGCAAAGGTTTATAATATATTGTCAAATTATCGGCTCAACTTTGAACTTTTCTAATGAAATAATTTATTTAAATTTGGAATCCTTTATTTTTTTTTGATATATAAATATCAAAGACAGCGCTTATCTAAGCATTTAGATAACATATAGTTAAGAAAGCCATGTTCATTTAAAAATTGAAATTCTTCCATTTATAATAGGCTAAATTATATTGAATTGCAACATCGCCGTTAGTATATTTTCCCTCTAATTTATCCGATAATTGTTTTAGAAGATTAAAATCAAAAAGAAGTAAAAAAGTGGTACAAGCACAAAATATTCGAAATTTTTCTATCATTGCTCATATCGATCATGGTAAATCTACTCTAGCGGATCGATTATTGGAAATGACCAAAACCGTTACCGGTCGGGAGATGACATCACAGATTCTGGATAGCATGGATCTGGAAAAAGAGAAAGGGATTACGATTAAATCCCATGCGGTGACGATGAATTATCAAAATTCAAAGGGTGAAAAATATATCCTTAATTTAATCGATACACCGGGCCATGTAGATTTTTCTTATGAAGTCTCTCGCAGTTTGGCCGCGTGCGAAGGCGCTCTTCTCATTGTGGATGCCACACAAGGCATTGAAGCCCAAACAGTTAGTAACCTTTATAAGGCATTGGAAAATGATCTGGTTATTATTCCGATTATCAACAAAATTGATCTGCAAAGCGCCGAACCGGAACAAACCAAAAGGCAAATTATTGACCTGCTCGGATGTTCCGATGATGAAATTATCATGGCAAGTGCCAAGACCGGCGTGGGTATGGTTGGATTGCTTGAAACAATCGTAGAAAAAATTCCTCCACCAGGTGGCATTATTAATGATCCCTTGCGTGCCATGATTTTTGATTCCTATTTTGATGCCTATCGCGGCGCAGTTGCCCTGGTTCGGGTGGTTGATGGTAAACTAAAAGCCGGCGACTGGATTCAATTTATTTCCACAGGTCGGTCTTTTGAAGTTCAAGAAGTCGGCCACTTAAAAATACGGAAAGTGCCTCAACCTGTATTATCTCAAGGTGAAGTCGGTTATATTATTGCCGGTGTAAAAGAAGTGCGGGATACGAAAGTCGGGGATACAATTACACTCGCAAACAGACCTGCGAACAAACCGCTCCCGGGCTATCAAGAAGCAAAATCGATGGTGTTTAGCGGACTTTTCCCCTCAGCCAGCGACGACTACCAGGAGTTAAAAGCGGCATTAGAAAAATTACAACTCAACGATGCATCTTTGTCATTTGAACCGGAAACCTCGGTAGCCCTGGGATTTGGATTTCGCTGTGGGTTTCTCGGCATGCTTCATATGGAAATTATCCAGGAGAGGCTTGAACGGGAATATGATATCGACCTGATTACTACAGTTCCAAACGTGGAATATAAGGTTTTAACGACTGCCGGAAAAGTATTAACGGTAGACAACCCGGCTGAGTTTATTTCAGCGGGTGAAATCAGTTCTGTGGAAGAGCCCTATATCGATTCGCAAATCATTACTCCGAGTGAGTATATCGGCGCTATAATGAAACTGGCAATGGGTAGACGGGGTAATTATATAAACACGACTTATATTGATAAAAATCGAGTCGATTTAAATTATCATTTTCCGCTTGCAGAAATCGTGTTTGATTTTTATGATAAATTAAAATCTCTGACGAGAGGGTATGCATCATTTGATTATAATTTTTTAGAGTTTCGTCCGGGTAATCTGGTTAAATTAGATATTCTCGTCAATGGAGAACCTGTTGATGCATTGTCGATCATTGTTCATAGTGAGAAAGCTTATACCTGGGGACGCAAACTTTGCGAAAAACTTCGTAAGCTGATCCCGCGTCAGCTATATGAAGTTGTGATCCAGGCAGCTATCGGCAGCAAAATCATATCTCGGGAAAGCATAAGACCTTTGCGGAAAAATGTTACTGCAAAGTGTTATGGCGGCGATATATCAAGAAAGAGAAAACTCTTAGAGAAACAGAAAGAAGGCAAAAAGCGTATGAAGCAGGTGGGTCGTGTTGAGATACCACAAGAAGCGTTTCTTGCGGTTTTACAAGTGGACAATTAATATTAATAAGGTACAGAATGAATCGAAAATCGATTATACAGACTACCGATCCATCCAAAAAGCAAAAGCCAAAAAACAAAAATATATTTAGAGAATATAGCGAAGCGATTTTATTCGCTTTGGTAGCAGCTTTAATTTTAAGAATTTTTGTAGTGCAAGCATTTCGAATTCCAACCGGATCTATGGAAGACACTTTATTGGTCGGTGATTTCCTCCTGGTTAATAAATTTATCTATGGTGTAAGAACTCCGGATAAGATACCATTTATCAATGTTAGAATCCCCTGGGTACGATTACCTGGATTTAAAGACCCCGAGCGGGGTGATGTTGTTGTGTTTAAATACCCGGAAAACCCGGATCAGGATTATATCAAACGCTGCATTGCCGTTGGCGGAGATACTTTAGAAATCAAGAATAAGAAAATCTACATCAATGGCAAGTATGTTGAATACCCGCCACATTCAAAGCTGTTATCTAATACCCTACCCCCCAATTATCCGGAAGCCGGAATTAAACCGGCTGGAGCCGGAAACAAAGATAATTACGGTCCAGTGGTTGTGCCTGAAAATCATTACTTTATGATGGGGGATAACCGCGACAACAGTCTTGACAGCCGTTACTGGGGATTTCTCCCTGAAGAAAACATCGTTGGAGAAGCGCTGATCATCTATTTCTCATGGGATAAGACCGCCAAATTTTACCAGCTATTTAAAATGATTCGCTGGGGACGGATAGCGAATATTATTCGATAGCAGTTCTAACTTAATTGCCGATGAAAAAATGAATGCCACTGAAATCGGCCTCTACCTGCATATCCCATTCTGCGATCACATCTGCGGTTATTGTGATTTCTTTACGGTTTATCGTAAAACCAGCAGCAGCGTTTATGAACGATTTACAAATGCCTTAATCCGGGAAATCGAACTGCGGGCAGATGAAAATTGGGGTAAGCAAAAAATCAAAACCATCTACTTTGGCGGTGGGACTCCATCTATTCTTAAAACCAGCCAGTTAGGAAAAATTCTCAAAACCATCTCAACAAAATTCGACACAAGCACATTAGCCGAATGCAGTATCGAAATAAACCCGGGGACCACAACGTTGGAAGATCTGCTAGCTTATCAACAAATGGGAATCAATCGGGCTAGCTTTGGTGTGCAGGCATTTCAAGATGATGTTCTAAAATCTGCTGATCGAATTCATGACGCATCACAGGCAATCTCAGCAATCCGGCTGGCACAAAAAGCTGGTTTTATGAATATCAGTTTGGATTTAATGTTTGGTATTCCCGGTCAATCCAAACAAGATTGGCGGCATAGCCTTCGAAAAGCAATTGAATTGAACGTTCAACACATTTCTCTCTACAACCTGACCTATGAAAAAGGAACGCCTTTCTTCAAACAAAAACAAAACGGCACCCTAAATCCTGTTGAGGAAGAAACCGAGGAATGGTTTTATGAATATGCAGTTGATGAAATGGAAAATAGTTTATTTCAACGCTACGAAATTTCTAACTTCTCCCTGCCTGGTTTTAAAAGCAAGCACAATTCAAATTATTGGGATCTGGTCCCGTACCTGGGTGTTGGACCGTCGGCACACTCATTCGATGGCCAGCGGCGATTTTGGAATGTGAACCATTTTTTAAAATACCTCCGGAACCTGGAAGGTGATGAAATTCCGGTAGCAAAGACTGAGCATTTAACGGAGATAATGAACCTGCAAGAATGGATTTTCCTGCAGTTGCGCCAGGTAAAAGGATTCAGCTTTACAGATTTAAAAGATCGTTTTGATATCTCAGTTTCGGATTGGAAAAAAGAACTTTCCGGGCAATTTGGCCCTGACTGGCAAAAGTGGATCAAGATCGATATCCATACTTTGTCCCTGACCAAAGAAGGAATGCGGGTGAGTGAATCGATTTACCCGGTTATTGTGGATTGGTTCGAGGAGATTTTTAACTAACCTGGATAATTTATGAATCATATTTTTAAGCTTAAAACTTCAAATTATTTCATCCCGTCATTGGTCATCAAGTATCCGGTATCATGCATCTAGTATCTCTCAATTTATGCAATAAACCTATCTTTAGAAAAAACTTAACTCATTAACTAGGTTAATCACATATGCACTTTAATCCCATCCCTTCCATCCCGGACCTCTTACAACTCTTCCGGGTTTAGCGCCTGTATGCTCACCGTCTTTTAACACCTGTTCCCCATTGACAAAAACATGGTGAACACCGGTGGAGTATTGATGAGGCTTCTCAAAGGTCGCATGATCCTGAATTTTTGCCGGATCAAAAATAACCACATCAGCAAAGTAGCCTGCTTTTAACAGACCCCTATTCTTAATTTTTAAGTTCCCGGCGGGAAAGGATGTCAAACGCCGGATAGCTTCTTGTAAGGGTATCACTTTTTCATCGCGCACATACTTGCCAAGCAGGCGGGCAAAATTGCCATATGCCCGGGGGTGTGGATTCGATTTCAGAAAAACACCTTCCGGCGCCAAAGACCCGGCATCGGAGTCGAACGCAACCCACGGTAAAGCGATCTGCTTTTTGATGTTGTCTTCTGTCATCAGGAAATAGACCGCTTCAACACGACTGCTGTCCTCAATAACCAGCTCTATGGCAGTTTCCTCCGGTGATTTTTGCCGCATTTCGGCAACTTCAGCAAGCGTCTTGCCAGTCAGGGGTTTAAGACCTTCGCTTTTGAAGCCAACCAACAACACTTTATCAGCCGATCCCGCCAGCATGAGCAGGTTTTCCCATTCATCCGTTGGCGTGATCATTTCGCGAATTACACGATTGCGGGTATTCGTATCTTTTAATCTTTCTATCCAGGCATCAAACCCGCCTTCCTGCACCCAGGGCGGCATGGTGGCGCTTAAACCCGTAGCGCCGGCCACATAAGTATACATATCAGCCGTAATTTTCAATCCCTCTTTTTGTGCAGCCTCAACTTTTTTGATAACCTGATCCATCTTTGGCCAGTTCGCATCACCGGCCGCTTTCAAATGGTAAATTTCAGCAGGAATATTTGCCTCCCGGGCGATGGTGAGCAATTCATCGACCGCTTCCAACAATTGATTGCCTTCATTGCGCATGTGGGAGATATACATGCCGCCATACTCGGCAGCCACTTTACACAACTCGATGAGTTCATCGGTTTTTGCATAAAACGCCGGCGGATAAATAAGAGAAGATCCGACTCCAACCGCTCCTTCTTCCATCGCCTGGCGGACCAAATCTTTCATGCGCTGCAATTCTTCATCAGTAGGCGGCCGATCTTCAAAACCAATTTCATGAATTCGAACAGTGGTAGCGCCGACAAAGGAAGCGATATTTGTCGAAATTCCCCGTTTTTCCAGGTATTCTAGGTATTCACCCAAAGTTGTCCATTCGATATCGTATTTTATGTCTCCCTGGCTGCTTTTCCGTTCCTCCTTCATCTTCTCGTTCAGAGGTCCCATGGACCAACCCTCACCGAAAACCTCCAGGGTCACTCCCTGCCTGATGTCGCCCTGGGAATTTCCATCCTCAATCAAAGAAGTTGTAGCCCAGCTTAGCATATTGATAAAACCCGGCGAGACCGCCATACCGCTGGCGTCAATCTCCGTCTTGCCGGCGTTTGCTTCAATCTCACCGATAAACGCAATCGTATCCGCTTTTATGGCCAGATCAGCGAGATAGGCAGCGTCACCACTGCCGTCATAAACATTGCCGTTACGAATCACAACATCATACTTTTTCTGACCGCCGCAACCCACCAGGGCAACTGTCAGTATGACAAATACATATTTTGGTATTTTCATAAGACTATACTCCCAATTTTTATATAAATAAATAATTAACCTGGATAATTCATGAACCGCGAAGACGCAAAGACCGCCAAGATGAAAAGTGACAAATTTTAAGTATTTATCATTTAAACTGTAGTTGCTTAGTTTCCAAAACATTTTTATGTCTTACTCTTTGTTTCTTTGCGGTCTTTGCGCCTTCGCGGTAAAATTTCGTAGAGAGAATTGCGATAATGGCTGATACAGCAAGGTAAAAATGAAATCATAAATAGCAAGTTATTTGATATTGGGAATTTGTTTTTTGGAATTTGTCTATTCGACGGATTTTAAGTACTTCACAGAATAGGGCCCTTCATTCAGAATCAAATCCAAAATAGACAAATTGGCAATGAAGCCGGAAAATTGTTGTTCGTACATGGTTTCCAAAGCTGGTATTTCTTCGATTTTGTAGCCATGAAGTTCCAGAATAGAGCCATCAAAATAAGGTTTCGCCTGGGATTCTATCACATATGTATCACAATCAAATTGACTCAGTAACTGCATGACTCTTCCCTCCCGGGTGCCGCTGGTTGAAAGCGTAGAAGAAAACACAGTGTCAGTTTTCCAGCGCAGCAGGTTGTCAATTAATTTGATGCCGGCCAGGTTTAAATCGATCAATCGCTGCCAGGAATTCGAATAATGTTCTTCCAAATAGGGAAAGTAAAAATCGAAGTATGGTGCATTTCTATAATTGGAAATTAGACTGGCCCTATGGGTCCGATACCAATTGCTATTAGGATCGATAAGAATATCACCAATTGGCGACGATTGGCTCTCCGAGCGTAAAACCGGCACGGTCAGCAGTTTCTTGCCATCCACGGTTTTAACATTTGTGCGATTAATATGCGAGCGGTGCGAATAGGATGGGCTATCCAGCAATACCACACAATCAGACGCAGCCTTTTTTTGCCACCAGGACAATGATGGAAAATAAGCGGGAAAAAGGGTGCATAACTTTCTAGCCATGATTCGGACAATTTATCCATACAGAACATTCAAGATCTTTTGAGCATCTTTGTTGACTAAATTTAATAAAACCAGCGCAGGGCCTCGTGGTGAACGGTCTCCCCTTTCCCAATGTCTCAAAGTTCCGACACTGATTCCGAAAGTTGCAGCAAAATCTACTTGAGTCATTCCTACTTTTTTACGCAATTTCTTTACATCTATTTCTGTAGGTTTAAATACCTTTGCGCCGATATCTTTACCTTCAGCAAATTCTATTGCCTCAGCTAGCCCTTTTTTAACACTTTCAAATGCTTCGCTCATGACTTGTTCCTTTTATGTGTGTCTACCAATATTTTAACCAATTTTGCCAACTCATTTCGTTCAGCTTTATTCAAATTATCTTTCTCATTTTTCCCGAATATGGTCAGCATGAATAATGGTGTTTCTTTATCATAGAAAAAGTATATGACCCGCACGCCCCCGCTTTTACCACGTCCTTTTCGTGCCCATCTTATTTTTCTAACACCGCCGCTTCCTTGAATAATGACTCCTGATTTTGGATGCGTCGATAGATAAAAGATAAGACTGTTCCGTTCTTCTTCATCCAGTAATTTCTCTACTTTTCTAATATATTCCGGCAATTCTATGATCGTAACATGCATGACTTAAAATAAGCCATTGGATTACATTTATCAAGAATAAAATTACCACGAATTTGTATTGTTTTTTTCGATTTTTAGTTAGGCTAGGTATTGCCGCCAGGACAAAGATGGAAAATAAGCGGGAAAAAGGGTGCATAACTTTTTAGCCATGAGCCGTTTCCAAATGATGATTCGAGAGTGAGAAGTATGGAAAGAATCTACGATGTGGGAATAAAGTTAATCCTTTAATTTAATTAACATTCGAACTGCAAAATATCCTATATTGTCTTGCCAATTTAATACAGTTGGTTCTTCTTTCAAGGTGATAACGTCATTTACGATAAAGCAAAGGAAACCATCATTTAGCGCGGACATTGTAGTGTTCGGGCCATGATATGCCATAAGTTGATATTGTGAAATATCAGTTCTCAGGTCCGGCGTTGAAGAATGGGGGTACACTAAAAACAAGAGTTGTCCAACAGAGCCTTTGGGATAAACTAGCTTTTTCTTTTCAGTTCGAATTCTGTTTATTGTATCAGGATTATTCATGTCACGCAGGTCAATTCCTGTAGGTCCATTCCAAGGAAAAGGTAAAAGACTATTTTTGATTTCTTCTGTTGAAAACACTTCAACACTACCATTTGGTTTTGTTAATTGTTTATTAGCGAAATACTCTTGTGCGATTATCATATACCCCATAGCTACATTAATACTTCCTGTGGCGTTAAAAGTTATTTCGTCACCAGCACTGACTTTTATGCCTGAGTTTGTCCACCCTCTTGGGTCTACAAGAATATTTTCTAAAGTTTCTTTATCTCAAATTCTTAAGGTTGTCCCGGATATGGTTATTTTTAAGGCATCTGGAATGCTATAATTAATCAAAACAAATACAGTCAAACCAATAACCAAAACAACAGCAACCAACAAAATCAATAAACGTATTAACTTATCAGTTGCTGAAATAGCATGTGATAGTACTCCAAATTTGTTGTATTTTTCTCCCATCCAATCTTTCTTCTTCTCTTCATTTACCTTAGTTAGAGGCTTATCGCATTTCTCCTACGAATCTGGTTGTTTTCCCATAATACACTTTTTTCCAATACTTATACTTAAATTGAGTTTTATCTACTCTGTTGACGTATTTACCTTCCCATTCTACGGTTGACACCATATATAATTTTTCTTTTACTCTTGTCATTCCTACAAACAATAGTCGTCTTTGTGCTTCAATGGTATCGATTCCTCGCACCATATTTGGAATAATCCCTTCGTTTAAACCTATGATAAATACATAGTCTGCCTGAAGACCTTTGGATTTGTGAATAGACATAATGTTTACCACATCATTTTTGAAGGAGTGTGAAGGATTTATTGATTTCTCAAGAGTATTTAGAGATTCGATAATATTATCTTCATCAATATACTCCTTCAATTCTTGAAAATCTTTATGGCGCTCGAAGAAGGCTGAAATAGGAATAGGACTTGACAAATAATCAGAAAAAGGGTTCGGGTAAAATTTTGTTATTTCTTGAATTAATAATTCTTCCTCGAATCCTTTTCTAAAGAAATCATCTAACATTTTTATAAAGGATGTTTTTGTGTGAAGTTTCAAGGTCTTACCCAAAAGAAGCAAGAATAAGATTTTATGTTTTCCATATAGTGCTTTTAACCACCAAATTTTTTGGCGCAACTCGGGATGGATTATTGTAGACCAGAAATCGATATATTCAATATTTTCAGCATCGAGAGTTTCCTTTAATTGGGCAATGTAGAAACCGACAGGACTTAAAATTAAAATGCTACTTTGGGGTGTAGTGTCTTTGATTGATTTGATTTCTGTGGTGATATATTCATGAGTTTCCTTTTGAGTTAATTTTTGTTCAAAAATAATTGCACCACTTCTATTAGACTTCTTCCATTTTTTCTCCACTCGATGTTGGTTATGTTTTATTAATTTTGAGCAGTATTCAACAATAATGTCGGGACATCTATAGCAGATATTATCAAAGGGAATTTTTTCGATATCTTTTTTCTGATATAAAGAAATAATTCCATCTGGATCAGCATCTTTAAATCCGTATATAGATTGGTCGTCGTCTCCTAGTATTAATGTATTATTTGCAAAACTTGATAATAAATAAACTAGTTCGCGCTCAACTTCATTGAAGTCTTGGAATTCATCAACAATTAGTAAATCTAATTGACCAATATTTTCTGTTGCATACGCTGAATTTGTTTTTACAAATTCAATGCATTGTTTGATCATTTCTGGAAATCTAATACATTGTAAAAACTTACATAAATCAACAAAAGGAATATTTAACTTCGTGGTGTATTGTTCAACTATCGGGACCTCGGAAAAATCATCCAAGACATGAAGGCGAGGTAAGTGATTGATTTTCAACGCGTAGCTATGAAGGGTGTAGCAATCAACATTCTTAAAGTCTTTAAAACTTTTTTTCAAGTCGTTGATTGTGGCATTAGTAAAAGATAAAACTAATATCTTATTAGCATGGGCATAATCTTCGCGGATTATGGTTTTTACTTTTGTTGTTTTGCCTGTCCCTGGCCCTGCTAATAAGATTTCCATAAATTTATAGTTCAGCTAAAACCAAAATTTATTCTGCCTAAATTCTACTGTTTTATTCCGCATAAATAAACCCGTAGCATTTATTGTCTCAACTATGTCTTGCACAACGAACGGCAAGCGTTTGTTTTTTATTTCAGCAAATCATCTAACTCATCTCCATTCCAAAAGCAAGCCACTTTCTCTCTATCAACCTGGGTATATTTTGTGTTTTCACCTTTTTCACAATATCCGCACGGAGGCAATGGCGCTGCCCGGTTTTTCTCCCACATCGTAAATAATCGTAACTGCCTGATATCTTGAAGTTTTCATATATGTCCCCAAAAGTTAGTTTATATAGCAACCATTTGATTTATAGTGCATAAAAAACAACACTTTTAACTAAAGATCTGTTGGTGAAATATGCTCAATTGTTTGGGAAAATCAAAAGAAAAATGGATTCAGCCAAAACCATTTATGTTGTCACACTGTTTTTCTTCAATACCTATAAAATCTATGCTGAAGTATAAACTTGAACTTCTTTTTCCAGGCGATTTTTGAGTCTATCCTTTTCGAGTTCGAGATCAAATCTTGCCTGTAAGTTAATCCAGAACCTTTCCGACAGGCCAAAGAACTTTGAAAGTCTCAGTGCAGTATCCGGAGTAATGGCACGTTTACCCTGCACAATTTCATTGATCCGCCTGGCAGGTACGCTGATATCTTTTGCCAATCTGTACTGACTGATGCCCATAGGTTTCAAGAATTCCTCAAGTAAAATCTCCCCCGGATGAATTGGCATTAGTTTTTCGCTATCCATAATGTCAGCTTTTTCCTTATTTAATCCCGCCAGGGATGAATGTTTACTAACCCATCAATTTATTGGTAGGCATTGATACCCCAAAAGATCAAAAGTCCTGTTAAGGACGAATGAGAACATATAATTAAATCATGACATTTCTTTGGTCACATTCAATGGTTTTGAATCTTTTTCCTTATTTCATCCCGCTGGGACTATGAATTTTAAGACATTCAAAATCCCCGCGATGAATCGCGGGGCTAATATCGTACCTTTATTGAGGATTAACTATTCTGAAACCTATCTTAATCCAATCCTTCTACAAACAACTTTCTGGTTGTCATTTCGAGAATTTTACGACGAGAAATCTTTTAATCAAGGCCAAAAAGACTGGAGGAAGGCAAGAATTCTCCTCGCGGAGTTTATCCTGAGCGAGCCGAAGGGATTCATCGAAATGACAGTTATTTTTCAGAAGTTTCAAAATTTTACTTTGTTACTCATTCCCAACCGATTCCAGGGTCGTTCACCTATTCCATGTTATATCCCTTTGATCCGTTCACTAAATTCGACAATGCGCAATGCCATGCTTTTCGAAATAGCGCTGATGATATTCTTCTGCACGATAAAATTCTGAAGCCGGTGCGATTTCAGTTACGATGGGATCTTTAAAACTACCGGATTTGCCCAGGTTTTCTTTAGAAGAAATCGCTGCCTCTTTCTGCTCCGGGGAGTGATAAAAGATGGCTGAACGGTATTGAGAACCTCTATCGGGTCCTTGTCGATTCAGGGTGGTTGGATCATGATTTTTCCAGAAGACATCTAACAATTGCTCATAAGTCACTTTTCCGGAATCATATTCAACCAGGACGACTTCCGCATGTCCTGTTGTGCCGGAACATACATCTTGATAAGTCGGATTTTCTGTCTCGCCGCCGGTATATCCAACTTCTGCTGAGAGGACGCCATCCACATCACGGAAGGCTGCCTCAACGCCCCAAAAACATCCTGCTGCAAATGTTGTTACTGCCATTTTATGATCTCCTAAATTCTATACGATCCTTAAGGTTGTCGAAGGTTGATCACCCTTCGACTCCGCTCAGGGTGTTACTTATTTTCTTGGCGGTCTTCGCGTCTTAGCGGTTCATGAATTTCTCAGGTTAATCAACCATAGTATTTAATTCTTTTCAGGTACTTTTGCAAATTTTCACGAATGTCGCCAAAATGATCGTGACCAAATTTGTCCAGCAGCGCTTTGGTTAGAATAAATGCAACCATTGCTTCGGCAACAACCGATGCTGCCGGGATCACTACGACATCTGAGCGAATGTAGGGCGCTTTCGTGGCCGAGCCGTCAAGCAAATCAATACTCGCTATGCCGCGAATCATCGTCGGGATTGGCTTGTGATAGGCGCGGACAATGATTCGCTGTCCATTGGTCATACCGCCTTCTATGCCGCCGGAATTATTCGTGCTTCGTTGAATTTTTCCATTTTGTATTTTGATTTCATCATGAACTTCACTACCGGGTTTATCAGCCCCTGCCAATCCCTCACCAATTTCAACCGCTTTAACCGAAGGGATGCTCATCAATGCCTGGGCAATTTGCGCGTCGAGGCGGAACTCCAAATGCTTAAACCCACCCAAACCAGGCGGGACATTTTCTACAAGTACTTCAACAATGCCGCCGAGACTGTTGCCTTCTTCGGTTTTGCTGTCGATTAGCTCTTTCATCTTTTGGTCAGCCTGTGGATCGCAGCAATAGAATGGCGAGACTTCGACAAGATTGCGCATTTGGGATAGGTTGAGGTCGGGTATATCCGGGGACACGGATCCCAATTGTTTAACATGGCCGAGGAGTTCAATTCCAAATCCTTTTAACAATAGTTGGCAGATGGAACCAATAGCCACCCGCATGGCTGTCTCACGAGCGCTGGAACGTTCGATGACCGGATTAAAGTCATGTTCCCAACCATATTTCCACGCCCCGGCCAAATCAGCGTGACCCGGCCTGGGAATAGTGCGTGGGCGAACTTGATCCTGGGATTTGCTCGCTTTGTTTTTTATGAGCAAGCCGATCGGCGCTCCGGTTGTTTCACCTTTCCAAACACCAGCGACAAACTCAATCCTGTCCTTTTCGATGCTCATGCGTTTACTGCGGCCATAACCGCCTTGCCGGCGCTCTAAAGTTTTGTTGATAAATTCTTCATCGATAGGAACATGAGCAGGGAATCCCTGTAAAATTCCGATAAGAAGTTCTCCATGCGAATGGCCTGCAGTGTGGTAAGTTAACATGGTTTTGGTTTATGCCTTAATTTTTCTATTTGATTGAATAACGTTTCGTGATAAGTGGACATCATCCCGAGAGAAAAAAACATTTAGCCACGGATTGACACAGTTTTCCACTGATCAAAAAAGAATCTTATGATAATTGCATAACACCATTTCTTCTAATTGTCTTTAACTCTGATAAGATAATCACCTTGTCATAAAGTCACAAGATTTTCTCAAGAACACTATCTTTTTAGTTAAGTACCTTTTCTAAGGATTCTACAACTTCCTCCACCTCAACTTCAAATCCCCAAATTTCCAATGACTTTGCCGCTTGCGCAGCCAGCATAGTCAATCCATTTTGAATCTTTGTGCCTTGTTTTTCTGCCTGGTAAAGAAATTTTGTTTTCGGCGGATTATAAATCAAATCAAATACCAATTGATCTTGAGTTAGCACATGAAATGGAAAAGACACTGCTTCATCTTCTTCCGGAAACATGCCGACGGGTGTCGTTTGTACAACCATATTGGCATCCTGGACATGTTTTTCTAATTCGGCTTGATCCAACGGACAAAATGAAATGTTTGTCATGGAAAAGATTGCGACAAAATCTCTTTGCCATTCGATCTTTCGATGATCTGTTCGAGAAGCGATAATTAACTTATTGCACCCCATTTTTGCCAGGGCGAAAGCAGCGGCACGGGCAGCCCCACCCGCGCCTAATAGTACCGCTCTTTTGATCGAGGTGAACTCCTTTGTCAGTTGCTCCAATCCATAGTTAAAACCAAAGACATCGGTGTTGTGTGCGATTAATTTTCCATTGTGGTTACAGATCGTATTGACGGCTCGAATCGCTTGCACCTCCGGAGAAAATTCGTCGCAAAAAGAAAGGATGGTTTGTTTGTGGGGAATCGTCACATTAAATCCCGAAATTGGCCGATGACGAACTTCAGAAATAAATTCTTTTAAATATTCCGGTTCAATAGAATATGGCTGATAGCTGCAATCCCAATTTTTAGCCTTTGCCAAACGGTTTATCATTGCCGGTGAGTGGCTGTGCGAAAGCGGGTATCCCAGGAGGCCAAGATGTTTCATTGCAATTTATTTAAAATCCGGACAGGATTAACATGATAAACACGATTTGTAATATGAAACTTCTGAAGAATTAAGAGAATGTCATCTTTGTAGCGGCCAAAAGATTTCTCGTCGTGAACTCCTCGAAATGACATCATTATAGGTATTTTTCAGAATTCTCTATATCTTTGCTATCCCGTAAATCCTGTCTAAAATAAATCATTTATTGCCAATTTGTTTCAGGATTTTAAAAAAGTCCGGGAAGGAAATTTTTACCCACTCATCACCAGCAAGTTTCGATTTCCCTTCTGCAATTGTAGCGGCTATAGCCAGGGACATCGCGATGCGATGATCTTTACAGGCTTCCAGTTTCGCTCCTTTTAATGGCGTTAACCCTTCAACAATAAAACCGTCCGGCAACTCATCTATATTGGCTCCCATTTTCCGAAGCTGCGGCACAAGAGCGCTAATCCGATCCGATTCTTTGACCCGGAGTTCTTGTGCCCCGGTAAGCTTTAATGTGCCTTCAGCCTGGGTTGCAACCACGGCCAACAATGGCAGTTCATCGATCATAGCCGGAATTTCCGAAACATCAACGGTGGTATTTTTTAATTCGGATGATCGAACCGTAATTTCCCCCACCAATTCCGGTTTATCTTCCAGGACTGTGAGACTGATATACCCACCCATGCGTCGCAGGACATCCAATAAAGCCGCTCGTGTGGGATTGAGATTTACATCGCTAATAGTAATTTCTGCATTCGGGTGAATGAGTCCTAGCGCTACAAAATAAGCCGCCGATGAAAAATCACCCGGAATTTTAAGTGAAAAAGCCGGCACTTTCGATGGTGAAATTTTATAGGTTAGTCGATTCCGTTCCAACGGCAAATTCAGCCAGGAGAAAAATCGTTCGGTGTGATCCCGGCTTGGGAATGGTTCTGTTACACTTGTTTCACCTTCGGCATTCAATCCGGCAAGAAGAATTGCCGATTTCACCTGCGCACTCGCAATCGGCATTAGATAATCGATACCGTGTAATTGTTTTCCTTGAATTTCCAATGGCAGAAGATCATTCGAGTTCTGACTGGTAATATCAGCGCCCATCAATCTCAATGGCTCCACAACCCGTCCCATCGGGCGTTGGCGCAAGGATTCATCCCCGTCGATCACAGATGAAAAGCTATGACCGGCTAATATGGCGGTCAAAAGCCGGGCGGATGTACCTGAATTTTCGCAGTCAAGAATAGCATCGGATGCTTTCAGACCTGCCCATCCCCTGCTAGTAATAACCATCAGGTCTTCATCCATCTGAATTATTTCGACGCCTAATTTTTTCATGAGACTTTGGGTAGTTTGCACATCATTCCCCGATGACAGACCATAAATTTCAGATATCCCCTCAGCCATCGACGCCAGAATCAAACCCCGGTGCGAGATGGATTTATCACCCGGAACAAAAATTTTACCGGATATTGTATTTGGCGATTTGATCTTAATCATAAAAAAATACAATTAATGATTTAATGAGAGATTGCTGAATATCTTTGCTTAAATTTAACCATGAGTTCCAACAGTTGATTTTCGTTAGAATTTTCCAGACTTTCAACCAATTTAGCAAGATTCTCATTAAACCGTGTCATTTCATTCAAAACTGCCTCGCGATTGCTGATCAAAATATCCCTGCCTAACTCGGCAGATCCGCCAGCTATGCGGGTCGTGGAAAGGAATCCGCTGCCAATAAAATCCGAACTGTAAACATCTTCATCGAGCATTCCGGCCAAACCCAGGGAAATCAATATGGGTAGATGGCTGGTTAAAGCTAGCGCCCGGTCATGTTCTTCGGGATCGATTGCTTTTGGAATAGCCCCGATTGCTTTAATCATATTGATGATGCAACTCTGGTCATCAATAGATTGGCTATTCTCCTGAACCCAGAAATAGGGTTTCCCGGAAAACAGGTTTGAGTCCCAGCCGGAATCCCCTTCCTTCTCCGTGCCTGAAAACGGATGCCCGCCAATAAACCGTATTCCGGGTTTTTTGCGGCTCTCTTCCATCATTTGAGTTTTGGTACTTCCGACATCAGTGTACAGTTTATCCGGATAGGTTTGAAAGCCCTTTCCCAGGATTAGGATATTTTCCAAAACCGGCGCTGCCAGGATAATCAAATCACCGGCAGATAAGGCCTCATCCAAATTCGAATACATGCAATCCAGGAAATCGCCAGCCTTTTGTAATCTGTCGGAATTAACATCAAATCCGCCAACCGTTTTGAAATAACCGGCTTTTTTAAGCGCTAATGCCAACGATCCTCCGATCTGTCCCAAACCGATAAGAACAGCTGTTTTTTCATCAGCCTTCATGCTGATCTCCACAAGGATAGCTGCCGAGTATCTTGACCATCTGAGCACGTTTGAGGATATTAAGCATGGCTTTTTCGACAGACGGATCTTCAATATGGCCTTCAAAATCAAGATAGAAGATATAGTGCCAGGGATGCTTGCGATCCGGCCGGGACTCGATTTTAGTTAAATTGATCTTGCGATCGGAAAACTCCTTCATCGATGCGACCAAGGCACCTGGTGCATGGCGTGTAGTAAAAAGGATTGAGGTTTTATTGCGTTTGCTGCGTTTGGAAGTTTGCTTGCTTAAAATAAAAAACCGGGTTGTATTGTGATCTATATCTTCAATATTCGAAGCCAATAGCTGAAGTTCATACACCTCGGCCGCATAATTACCGGCGATTGCCGCCGCCTTTTGTAAGCTTTCTTCTCGAATTCGCTTTGCGCTTCCTGCGGTATCCCAATCGACAATGGGCTTTAAGCCAAATCTCTTGATGGATTCTGCACATTGGGCCAGCGCTTGTGGATGAGAATAAACCGATTCGATATCTTTTAAATGGGTTTCCGGCAACGCCATCAAATTATGGTGAATCGGGAGATAAAATTCCCCG
This sequence comes from candidate division KSB1 bacterium, assembly GCA_022566355.1. Classification (NCBI taxonomy): domain Bacteria; kingdom Pseudomonadati; species Candidatus Zhuqueibacterota bacterium. Next base: position 12,652 of record JADFJB010000009.1, on the reverse strand, counting down.
ATGATACTTAATGTTGATTCCAGCAATAAATCAAATGTTTGAACAATCGTTCCGGCTATTGAATTTTCAGCCGGCATAAAAGCATATTCCGCTTTCCCGGATTCAACGGTTCTTACGACCTCTTCGAAAGTTGAGCAGCCTATGGTATGCACTTGTTTTTTGAAATACTGGTGGATAGCTTCCTGGCTGTAAGCGCCGTCAATACCCTGGTACGCAGCACGATAGGATTGTGATTGGTTGGTCAAAAATTTCTCCTCATACTGCGAATTTCTCTTTTGCCACTTCTTCGTTCTTCAGCGCACGAGAGATTGTCTTCAATTCATTCATCATGGTTTCGAATTCCTCGAAGTGCAAGCTCTGGGCGCCGTCCGACAACGCCTCCGCCGGATTCGGATGAACTTCCACCATCACACCGTCCGCACCTAAGGCCAACGCTGCTTTTGACAGTGGCGCTACCAGGGAACGTTTACCGGTTGCGTGGCTGGGATCGACGATAATGGGTAAATGGGACAATTCCTTAATCAATGCCACAGCCCCCAGGTCCAAAGTATTCCTGGTATAATTTTCAAACGTGCGAATACCACGTTCACACAAGATAACTTGTTTATTGCCCTCATTCATAATGTATTCTGCTGCAAGAAGAAATTCTTCTATGGTTGACATCATTCCTCGTTTTAATAAAACTGGTCTTTCACATTGTCCCACCGCACGCAGCAAAGGAAAGTTCTGCATATTCCGAGCACCGATCTGAATAATATCAACATATTTAGCAATAAGTCCCACATCCTGGGGCGCTAATACCTCAGTACACAATGGAAGTTTAGTGATTTCTTTAGCTTGCGCCAAAAGCTCCAATGCCTGCTCTCCCAAACCCTGGAAGCTGTATGGCGAAGTTCGCGGTTTAAAGGCACCGCCGCGCAGTACATTTACACCTTGCTCTTTCAAGAAATGGGCACACTCGAGGATTTGCTCCCTGGACTCAACCGAGCAAGGGCCTGCAATCGTCACAAACTCTTCGCCAAAAACCACATCATCAATTTTTATGCAAGTCGTATCCGGTTGAAATTCCCGCGAGGTTAATTTGAAGGGTTTCAATACCGGAATAACGGCTTCGACACCATCCAGGGCAGCAATTTTGTCTTTCGCTATATAACGGTCATCGCCAATCACACCGATGGTGGTTTTTTCCGTGCCCCTGGAAATATGGGCCTGAAATCCCATTTTTTTGATCTGTTCAACTACAGATGAGACGACTTTGTCTCCTTCTTCATTCTTAATCACAACGATCATTTTACCTCCTAAATTATAAATCATCCCGTAAAACCTTGGCCTCTCCTAAAAAGACATGGTTAATGTCTTCCAGGGATTTATTTGTATTGATCAGCATTAAAATTCGAACCACCTTCGCTAAGCTTCCTGGTACATCAATCTCTTGGGTGCAAAGCAGGGGGGTAAATTTCAAACCTAACCTTCTGGCTGCTTCCGCAGGGAAAGCCGCATTCAAATCTGCCGTTAGGGTAAAAAAGAGAGAGACGATGCTATCCATTTCGACCTCGTTGGCTTTCAACATCGCCTGCAGCAACTCCCGTGTGGAATCATGGATGCACGCGGTGGTATTCTCCCTCACACAATTGGCGCCACGAACGCCCCGAACAATTAGATTTTCATTCATACGATTATCCGTGTATTAAAATAAAAAACCCTCCCAACGAAATCGATTGGGAGGGTTCTTATAATAAATAAACCACTAATCTACTCCCAATCAGGGAAACCTAAAATAAAAATAATAAAAGGAGGAATTAGCAGTAAAATTTTTCATGGTTTTTTATATGTTGTTGATGATTGTGAATTTAGTGTAATATATGAACAATCAGATTAAAAGCAAGCATATTTTTTTTGAATATTAATGGTTAGATAGTGTCTGAACGAAAAGCACCCATTCTGTCATTCCCGCATGCTTTTAGCGTGAATCTAAATGCTTGGAATGATTAGATTCCGGCTCAAAAGATTACCGGAATGACACTAGTTGTTGAGTTTTCGATCAAACACTAGATAATCATTGGATAAATTAAAACAAAATCTACGCGAAAGAATTATTAAATATCAAACATCATTGTATATCTCCAAAATCTACAGTCTTCATATACTACCCACGTATATGATCTTTTTTTGAATTTCCTTGACAATGAGTTATACTATTGTTATACTTGATGCATGAAAACTGCGATATCAATTTCAGATGCATTATTCAAAAAAGCTGAAGAAACCGCCAAAAAACTTGGCATCTCAAGGAGTAGCTTGTTTTGTCGTGCTATTCAAGAATATTTAGAAAACCACATCCCTGCTGATATTACTGAAAAATTAAATCAAGTATACACAAAAGAATCAAGTGATATGGACCCCATTATAACCCGGTTGCAAGTTAAGACCCTTGAAAAGGAAAACTGGTAATGGTCAGGGGTGAAATATGGTGGGCATCACTTCCAAGTTCAGTTGCTTCGGAACCTGGCTATAGAAGACCAGTCTTAATAATCCAATCAGATTCTTTTACAAGAAGTAAAATAAATACAATAATCTGTGTGATTATTAGTTCTAATTTGAAATTAGCAGAAGCTCCTGGGAATGTACTTTTACATAAAAATGATTCAAATTTATCTAAAACATCCGTGGTCAACATTTCGCAGATTATCACCTTAGATAAATCATTTTTAACTAAATGTGTTGGGTCAATAAACAAAGCTTTTCTAAAAAAAGTTGAAATGGGTATTAAATTAGTTTTTGACCTAAATTAAAATTTAATTACTTTTTTTTAATAAAAGATAGCGCTAAAATATATTTTCCTGTAGTATTCAAGAATTATCGTCCCAAGGATTTGGTTCTCAGACAAGAAATGTATGCATCAACGCGGTAGATGCACTCTTTAATTTCTCCATAAAAAACAAATCTACAAACTAAACCAATAGCTAAACTTGGTAAGCAATACCCTGTGTTTTGTGTGAATTCCCCTTAGTGCGGTGTCTTGAATTTCATTATACACCAGGTAAAAATCACTACCCAGGTTTGGAATCCAGCGGACACGGAAATTCATGCTGATTTCATCATCGTTATTGTTCCATTGCAGAAAAAACCGGGCTGTAAGGCGAGTGTTGAATGCGATGTTCATTCGAGAAACAAGTTCCCGGGTCTTAAAGCTTCCTTCCCGTAAATCTGTTTTTGTATAGCGATATTCTCCACTGATCGACAGATGCCGGTTGAGGCGAAATCGGGTTTTCAGGTTGATCCCCTTTTGATCTCCTGAAAAAAATTCACCAAAATCATAACTGATTTCTGTAGAAACCAGCCGACTGCGATTCGTTTCAAATTTTAATTGGTAGCTAAGCGCATCATATCTACCAGGTGCAATTTCGATATCCTGAAAAATATCAAAAGAAGAATCCAGGTAATCGTTCTTTGTTTCAATATTAAACTCAAATTCATCGCCGCTTTGAAAAACCAAACCAATAGGACGAAATGTAATTCCGCCAGAATCCAACATACCATCATAATCTGTATTATAAAAAGCGCGGAAATTGAGTTGTATTTTGCGCAGGTTGAACATCTTGGGTCGCGGCGCCAGGTTAAAAAATCCGAACCACATGCGAGCCCCGGTTCTACGCACATAACCCAACTCCGGATTAAAATCTTCGCCTATCTGGGCATAGGAGAGATTTGCATTCACCAGGTCGTTAGGATAACTTAAACTTAAGTTTAAAGCATTGCTTAGAGAATTTGTTTTCGGTGAAAAACTCTGCATATAATAGGATGAAAAATTCAGATTTCGATTGCCACGGAATTTACGTGTTCTCATACTCAGATCGAATCCCACAACCTGGTTAGTGGATGATTCACTTCCGGGTGATTTGTGCGTATAAATCATGCCGAAATGGGACTGTTCGAATATATTTTTCTTGAAACGAGCCACATTGTACTGTGTGCCTGGGGTTTCACCGGTATCACGCGTTCGAATGGAAAGTAGTCCAATGTCGTTATTTCCTACTTTACCGGTAATTCGTCCGCCAGCAAGGATTGAAACCGGCTCTCGATCTTCACCAATGCCGATTCTACGGCTGTAAAAAGCCAAAGCGCGGAAGCGGCTCCCCATGGTAAAATTGGAAGCATTTTCGAGAAAGAAATCGCGTTTTTCCGGGAAGAACAAGCTGTAGCGTGTTAAGTTAATTCTTTCCTGATCAGCTTCAACCTGGGCAAAATCTGTATTGACGGTAAAATCAGAAGTTAATGTTGGGGTTAGTGTATATTTCGCATCAAAACCTATTTTACCCGTTCCACCGGTTTCAAAATCATATTGAGAAAAACCTTTTTCATATCCTGAAGATAAGTATGGAAGAACCATAAAGTTACGCTCTTGTTTAATCTTGGACGGCATTTGCAGTTCGCCAGCAGCACCCAGTTGAAATATACCCTCGTTTCGTCGCCAGCCCTGCCATAGTATTTCTTCATTTTTGCGGGCGATTTCGCGGCGAAAATTCACACCCCATGTTTGTTTATCTTGTTTTTTAAATCGCAACGTTTTAAAAGGAATGACAATCTCGGCGCTCCACCCTTTATCGGTGATTTGTGTCCGAACATCCCATACACCATCCCAGTCCTTATTCATCCCTCTCCGACCACTTGATCCAACCTGTGCATCGAACTTGGCGCCATTAGGATTAATGGCAAAGTAATAACCACTACGTTTATCGTTGAAGGTATCTAAAATGATGGAAAAATTATCGTCCCGGCCCAGTTCGGAATCGCGTTCCATTTCTTTAGCAATAATGCTTCCCGGAGCTGAATCATAACAAATAACTCCGATATATAAGTTATAATCGTCAGTAATAATTCGTACTTCCGTACGTTCTGTTGCAACGGCACCTTCATTGGGTTCCCGCTGAAAGAATTGATCGATAACACGAGAATTTTTCCAGGCAACTTCATTGAGATATCCATCTAATTTTGGCGATTCTTTAGCCTCACTTGCTATTATTTCACTGGACAAATTTATGTCATCAGCTCGAACTGGCAAAATAACAGTAGAAAAGATTACCAGCAAAACTGAAACTAAAATCAATCGTCTTAAGAAATTTGTTTTTGTAAAAAAAAGCATAATTGGTTAGTATATCCTTTTTTTTCAGCGAAGTCAATGGATTTGATAGAATTCTCTTAATCAAAACTAAAATTTGATATTTTATAACATCGGAAATACATTCACCTAATATTAAAAAATTCTTGCTTTTATGAATTTTTTTCTATAATTAAATGCCTTTCCAAAACTTACTTGCTTATATCGACCGGTTTGGAAATCCTTAACATAAAAAATAAATCACAAAATACAAAGGTTAAAATTTATGCGTCTTTTATTCAACAAACCAACGATTGTCCTGCCCTTAATGCTTGTTATTTCATTTCAGATAAATTGTGCCAGCCAAAAAGCATTGTTTTCGCCTTTTACCCAGCATTTATTGAAGCAATTGGAAATTGAGGCTAAAAATCAAGCCAAAAACCCTACTCCATCAGACAAAATCCAAAAAGATTTTCTCATAAAAAACGAAAATGGCGTTTATGTGATTCATGGAAATATTGTTGTCGAACTGACATTTAAGGAATCGGATTTAAAACCGCTGAAAATTAATGTAAATACAAAATTAGACCAACGTTGGACAGTCGTAATCCCCCTAACTTCCCTGGAGTCACTTGGGAGTATAAAAGGCGTTAATTATATCGAGATAGATGTGCCGATTAAAAAGAAATAAAATTATCACTTACCCTATTATTCAGAAGCTCGTTCAAATTTCATCAATTCTAAAGGAGATCGCATGAAAACAATCAAGTTTATCCTAATATTTAGTTTGTGCATGGTATTTGCTTCGAAAGGGCAAACACAGGATCGATATTCTGCCGTAACAAAACGATTCCTCACACATGTCGAATCGAATATAAAAAAGGCCCAGCTTTATAAACGGCCTTTGACATTTTCCAAAAGTGTGATGAAAGAATTTTTGGTCAAAAAAATAAATAATGACCTCATTGTGCGAAGTTTGATGTTAGTAAATTCTGGCCTTAACGAAGCCAATTTGTCAGATTTGGGAATTACCATCAATAGCAAAATCGGGAATATCTGGACGGCTGAAATTCCGGTTCGATCACTATCGCAATTAGGAAAAATAAGAGGATTGGATTTTATCGAGATCGATACACCGGTTAAGACAAAATTAGATTCAGCTAGGGCCGACACCAAAGTAGATTTGGTCCATAATGGAATTGGTTTACCCCAATCTTACACTGGTGAAGGAGTCATTGTAGGAGTTATAGATGGTGGTTTGGATTTTACTCATCCGACTCTTCAGGATCAAAATGGCAATCTCCGCCTCACACGTGTCTGGGATCAGGCAGACGATTCCGGGACGCCTCCTGTCGGTTATTCCTATGGCTCTGAGTATGCTGACCCAGCCGAAATTTTATCGCAACAAGGGGATACAGAAGCGGACCAAGCCTCTCACGCAACCCACGTTACTGGCATTGCGGCTGGCTCAGGCAAAGGTTCTAGTGGTATGTATGGCGGTGTGGCGCCAGGTGCCGAAATTGTGTATGTCCACGTTGGTGGTGGCAGTGGTATCATAGATGGCGTAGCTTACATTTTTAATTACGCAGCTTCTGTGGGCAAACCCGCAGTCATAAATATGAGTCTTGGAACTCATATCGGTCCTCACGATGGCACTTCATCGCTCGATCAAGCCTTTGACACACTTGCTGGTCCAGGTAAAATATTAGTCGGTGCAGCAGGAAACGAGGGCAGCACACCTCTTCATATATCTCACACTTTTAGCAGTGACACCATTGCCACCGCTGTTGAGCTTACAGATAATGGTACGGGATTTTTAGAAACAATAGTGGAGATTTGGGGTTCTCCTAATAGTGATTTTTCCGTTGCGGTAGCCCTTTTAGACACCACCACAGACGAGCATCTTGGCAGCTCTGAATATTTTGCCGCAAGCAGTGCAGTCTTCGGTTCCGTTAATATTTATGAATCCGATGGAGATACTGCCAGTGTTTCAGTTGCGGCTGTTCCAAGTTCGCCTACGAATCAAAAACCGAATATCCAGCTGCAAATGAGTAATAATACAACACATGTGATGGTTCTTGTACTAACAAGTGCAAATTCCACCGTTCATATGTGGAACCACGGGGATGGAAACGGATTACCGTTTTCAGACCTGGGAGATCCAGATCTTCAAAATGGCAACACGGATTATACGGTTGGCGAGATCGGTGGGACTTCTAACAGTGTAATTACAGCCGGAGCCTATACCACCAAAACTATGTGGACTGACATTGATAGCAGTACCCTGGGTATTTCCGCGACACTTCATAACATTGCTGATTTTTCCAGTCGAGGCCCAACAGCAGATGAAAGGGTGAAACCGGAAATTACAGCGCCAGGATCCATGTTAGCTTCAGGAGGCTCTTCTTTCGATTTTACTTTAGACTCACAGAATATTGTTGCAAGAGTTGATAATGATTGGCCATATGTTATGCAGCAAGGAACTTCCATGGCGTCGCCGATGACTGCTGGCATTGTCGCTTTAATGCTACAAGCAAATTCGACCCTGACAAAATCTACCATTACAAGTATCTTTGCCAAAACTTCCAGAACGGATGCATTTACTGGCTCAATTCCTGTGGGAGGCAGTAATACCTGGGGCTATGGAAAAATCGACGCCCAGGCTGCAATTGCAGAAGCTGCAAGCTTAACTTCTGTTGCTGAATCCGATATTCTGCCGTTACAATTTCATCTAGCAAATAATTATCCAAACCCGTTTAATCCGGTAACAACGATTTCGTATACTTTACCATACAGTGAGTTTGTTTCTTTGAAAATCTATAATATTAACGGCCAGGAGATAGCCACACTCGTGAATCAGCATAAAGAAACCGGCCGACACATTGTTACTTTCGATGCAGAGAATTTACCTTCTGGAGTTTTATTCTATAGAATATCTGCCGGTCATTTTAATCAGATCAAAAAGATGGTAATCGTTAAATAGAAAAAATGTGTAAGGATTAAAAGCCCGATTTATTTCGGGCTTTTATTTGATGGGATGGAGCTTATGATTTTGACAGAGATTAAATTCCTGACATTATTAATTCCTATGCAACTGATAGATAAAATTGGTCACAATGTAAATGAATTGAATGCAAATTATCTTAAAAAACCGATGAAACGTGAGGGTGCTTTTCTTGAAATTCGATAGATAAAACAGAACGGGATAGAATGAAAATCTAGTAATAATGTATTTTTTAATATTATTCAGGAATTGGATAACTGCAAAATAAGTAAATTAAAATATTTTATGTTAAATAACGTTTGACTTTTGCCGAGAATTTATTAGATTAATGACAATAATTACTAATTGAATCCCCGGAGGTTTTATGAAAAAGTTTGTATGCCTTTTTTTACTTTTATTATTACCTATGATGGCCTCAGCACAACTTAAATCGGAGGATGGAATCGATGTTAAAGATGTTCTGCGCTTTGGGATAAATCCAATAGGACTGGTCTCAGGTTCGATATTCAACCCTGATAGATTCCACATGTCGCAAAGTTATTCTGTCTCTTTTATGAATTATGGTAATAACTCATTAAGCCGCACCATGTATTTAAATACCATGACATATCAAATCTCAAATCCGTTGAGTGTTTCTTTGCAATGGGGTCTTCAAATGAATAATAATCTTAGCTCTAATAATAAATTGGGCCTTCGACCAAACTTACCTTTTAATAATGGTTTATTCATTTCAGGGGCTCAACTAAAGTATGCTCCATCTGAAAATACAGAGTTTAAGCTTGAATTTCGGCAATACCCCGGGCAATATCTGTATGGTATGCCTTATACTTTTAGATGAAAAGGAGAACACAAGCGGGATAATTAATTTCAGTTGATGAAATACTGTCATTCGATTTGCAAACCCCCTTCACTACTTTATTTTTAACCGAGAGAACCTCTCGGTTATTTTTTTTGACTTTCAACTAGTTATGTATGCGAAAGACTAAATATTGCGAAGAACTCGTATCCAACCAAAAAACCAAGCTCTAAAAAAAAGAACACCTCGAAAGCGTACTTCCAAACCGCCAATGTCTCTGGCAGAATTATTGTTGAATTGGGTGATTGTAATATTAATCGTCCTGATACTGGGATTTGTGGCTTCAATAATCTGGAAATACACTTTTGCGAAAAAAAACATCTTCGCCCAAGAACCTACGGTTTCACAAAGGCAAACGGTTACAAAAAGGATCCGGGTAGAAGTACTCAATGGCTGTGGTGTTACAGGGGTCGCCATCCAATTTACAGATTATTTGCGATCACAAGGATTTGATGTAGTGATCACTGAAAATTATCGTAGTTTCGATGTGGATTCGTCGTTTGTGATTGACCGGGTTTCTTTGAAGTCTGAAAACGCACTGCAAATAGCCAGAAGTTTAGGGATTCCCGATAATCTTGTAAATGCCATTTTAAGCGACGATTTGGCAGTAGAAGCTACAATTGTATTGGGAAGTGATTATACTAATTTAAAAGGCTATTCCGATGTTGCTCAATAATACAGAGGCTGTATGAATTCAAGTTTAATAGAAATAGAACCTGTTAAAAACTCAAGAATGAAAACTGCTGTTACAGTAAGACGTCAATCAAAGAGACTGGCACGACAGTTAGCTAAGTATGCTTTAGAGAAAAAAGCTGATAAAATTCTGATCATGGATCTTCGTAAACTTACGACCATGACAGATTTTTTCGTAGTATGCTCAGCCGATTCTGAAGTCCAAGTAAAATCCATTTGCGACCATATTGAATTTAAGATGAAAAAACGGAAAATGAAGGCTCTAAACCGGGAAGGTTATACAAACTCAAAATGGGTTTTATTAGATTATATCGATACGATAGTGCACATTTTTCACAGAGATACAAGAGATTTCTACAGTCTTGAAACTCTTTGGGGAGATGCGAAATTCGAAGAGATTAGCGAAGAGCCGGAAGTAGTTTCTTCACAGGAAGAAAGTAAACTAAAATAGAAAAAAAATGACAGCCGAAGAATATCTACGTACAGCCATTCAGAAATCGATTCGCAATATATCCAATTCGGATAGTAGCGATATAAAAATAGAATTGGTACGGACTCGCTCTAAGGAACATGGTGATATTGCGACAAATGTGGCAATGAAATTAGCAAAACAACTTAAAAAAAATCCAAGAGAAATTGCTACATCGATACTCCAAGTATTAGAACTTGACAAAAATTTCATCTTGAAATCAGAGATTGCCGGGCCTGGATTCATCAATTTCTACTATAATCCAAACTGGATCTATTGCAAATTGGAAGAAATATTAAAAGCAGGTAAGGAATTCGGGCACAACAAAATCGGAGCTGGTAAAAAAGCGCTAGTCGAGTTTGTTAGTGCAAATCCGACCGGACCGCTAACCATCGGGCATGGTCGTCAGGCTTGCCTTGGCGACTCCATTAGCAATATATTAGCTGCATGCGGCTACGAGATAGATCGAGAATACTATTTCAATGATGCCGGCAGACAAATGCGGGTGTTGGGCGATTCGGTTCGTCTTCGCTACCTGGCATTATTGGGTGATAAAATCGATTTTCCGGAAGACCATTATCAAGGCGATTATATCATTGATATTGCAAAAAACTTAAAAGTTAAGTTTGGTGATTCAATCCGGAAAGACTCTGAAAATTCAGTTTTTAAAGAAACAGCCGAACAATCCATTTTTCAAGATATTAAGAACACGCTACAAAGATTGGGCATTGAATTCGATAGTTATTACAATGAAAAATCTTTATATGAAAACGGTGAAATCGACCAGGTAATAAGTGATTTCAAACAAAAACACCTGACTTATGAAAAGGATGGAGCAATCTGGCTAAAAACAACTGAGTTAGGTCTGGAGCAGGACCGTGTGATCGTAAAAAGTACAGGTGAGCCGACTTATCGATTACCCGACATTGCATATCACAAAACCAAGTTTGAAAGGAATTATGACCTGGTTGTGGACATATTCGGTGCAGACCATATAGCAACTTATCCGGATGTCATTGCAGCCTTGAAAGCTCTCGGCTATGATACATCCATCGTCAAAGTCCTCATTCATCAGTTTGTAACTCTAACAGAGGGTAATGAGAAAGTAAAAATGTCCACACGCAAGGCAAATTTTGTAACGCTTGATGAATTGATGGATATTGTGGGTGTAGACGTAACGCGCTATTTTTTCTTAATGCGAGGTATGAACACACATTTGAATTTTGATCTTTCCCTGGCGAAGACACACTCAGATGAAAATCCGGTATTTTATATTCAATATGCCCATGCCCGCATTTGTAATATTGAGAAATTCGCCCTTAATCAAGGAGTTATATTCGACAAAACAGCTCAATTTGAATTGCTGAAAGAAGAAGTCGAACTGAATTTGATTCGCAAGATGATCGATTATCCTGGTACTCTACTTCGCCTTCACGATACTTTGGAACCTCAAAATTTAACGCAATATTTGACCGAGTTATCAGCCAACTTCCACAAATTTTATTTCGATTTTCGAGTTGTTACAGACAATGCCGACCTTTCCAAAGCTCGGTTAGCCTTAATTTCTGCCGTAAAATCGGTTTTGGCAAACGGTCTTGAAATTCTTGGCATTTCTGCACCGGAAAAAATGTGAAAATAATCTGCTTGTTTAGGTACAAGTATTTTATAATGATGGAGTTAAAATGAATTCATTGCTTGTTGTTGGTTCTCTCGCTTATGATACTGTTGAAACATCAAATGGGAAATTTGACAATTTATTAGGCGGTTCGGCCACATATTTTAGCGCCGCAGCCTCCTTTTTTTCACCGGTTCATGTTGTCGGGGTCATCGGCGATGATTTCAAAGAAGAAGATTTAGAGTTCTTTAAAAAGAGAAATGTTGACTTTAGCGGTGTAGAAAAAGAGAGTGGCGAAACATTTCGTTGGAGCGGCAGATATTCACTTGATTTTTCAAGTCGGGAGACATTGTTTACTCACCTGAATGTCTTTGAGCATTTCGATCCCAAAATTCCTGAATCTCTTCGCAAAACGCCATTTGTGTTTTTGGCAAACATCGGTCCGCAATTACAGCTGAATGTTCTCAACCAGATAGACCAACCCAAATTTGTCGCATTAGACACTATGAATTATTGGATAGATCGGAGTATCGATTCGTTAGAAGATGTCATTTCCAGGGTTGATGGCCTAATCATCAATGATGAGGAAGCCAAACAACTTACCGGTAAGACCAACCTCGTGACCGCAATGCTTTCTCTTCAGCAGATGGGCCCGAAGGTAATTATTGTCAAGAAGGGAGAGCACGGTGTTATGATGCGAATGAATGATGAATTCTTCTTTTTACCTGCTTTTCCAGTGGATAAAATCGAAGATCCTACCGGTGCCGGAGATACATTCGCCGGGGGTTATATGGGATATTTAGCCTATTCCGATCACCTGTCGGAATTAGCGCATCGAAATGCAGTCGTATTTGGCAGTGCATTGGCTTCACATTTCGTGGAAGGAATTGGGCCAAAGAAATTAAAATCGATTTCAA
>JADFJB010000008.1 GCA_022566355.1 candidate division KSB1 bacterium | reverse complement strand
ATCAAGGGGAGGAATTTCCCCTCCTTGCTTAAGGAGGGGGTAGGGGAGGTTTAATAATATTGATAAGTACAATTTTAATACGTTACAGTAATTATGTTTTTATATACTAAGTGTCAATGGTATTGTTGAAGATCAGCTCGAAAAAAAGCCCCTACCCGAAAAAGTTCGGAATAGGGGCTTTCTTTAAATTTCAGATAATAGCGAGAACTTAGCGACTACTTATTATACACGACGCGCAAGTACACCATACCGCCATGATAGCCGATAGGTGTCCGGCGTGGGTAAGGCATGCCTTGCGACAGGCGAGTATCAATCTCGTCGGGGTAATTGTTGAGAACGTTGTTCGCACCGAGTATCACTCTCATATTGGGACTTGCAGGGTAGCTAAGCTCCACGTCGAGGAGCGTTTCAGATCCAACTTTTTCCTGGGTGCCGCGCTCGTCTATAGTTTTGCCATAGAAGTTTGCACGGACCATTGCAGTGACCGTGCCGAGCTGCTGATTCAACGTTACACTTGCGCGGTGCTTGGGCAGGTTATTTTCAATGTTGAAAACAGTACCGTCAGAAACCGGGTTGATGCCGTTAACCTGCTTCTGGCTAAGCACCTCGGTTTCATTGTAGTTGTACGCAAAGCTGATGTCTGTATTGGCACCGCGTCTCAAGACCGCGACTAAATCCAATCCCTGCGTTCTTGTATTCAGTGTATTCGTGTAGAAGGCGGCCTCAGCAAAGTTAGGATCCCCACTTACAGCAAGGCTCCTGGACTTTATGATTCGGTTATCTACCTCGACGTTGTAAAAATCAAGGGAAAGACTCAGAGAACTAGAAACTCTGGAAGCTAAACCGATGCTGATGTTGACTGCGTCCTCTGGTACGAGCGCCTTCCCACCCAAACTCACAGCAAGCGGAGAAGTCGGACGTATAGTGCCCTCCTGAACCTGCATACCGGTTACGCCATCGAATGATGTGACAACAGTCGTAACATTCGCCTGACCCGGTGTGGGTGCCCGGAAACCCGTGGAGAATGCACCACGCAACGTCAATTTATCGGAAACATTGAGACGGGCTGCTACCTTGCCGTTGGTGGTAGTGCCAAACTCCTTGAAATCCTCATACCGGAGCGCACCCTGCAGTAAGAAATCCTCGTTGACATCCCATTCTCCATCAATATAAACGGCAAAGTTTTCACTGACAAATTCGCCAGCAGCATCCTCGCTCGTACCGGGAAAACCATTCGCTGCAAGGCCGGGAGCGGCATAGTTTGTGCCTGTTACAGGGTCAATCAACAAGGCTACATCGGCCCAGGGGCCGGCCTTCCACGCTTGCTCCTCGCCAACGAACATCGTGTAGGTTTCTTTACGCCGTTCAAGACCCGCGGCCAAATTGAAGTTGTCACTAATAGCCTTCGCGAGATCCAGGTTGAAGTTGAGATCTGCTTGCTTCAAGTCACCGGGACGAAAAACGGTTTGTGACCCAGGTCCCCAGGACGAGTTTAGCGAATTGTTGAGTATATAGTTGATTCGGTTCGAGCCGTAGGTTGTGCTCAGGTCATAAACCACGCCGTTGTTGAGCTTGCCCTTCAATCCAAAGATAATGCTCAAGTCCGTTTGGAACCCTTCAAAACGAGGCGTAAAGCCTGCCTTGTATTCATCTTGATCGCAAAAGCAAAAGTTGCCTTTTGAAGGATCCGTTGGGTCAAGCGGGATTGGTTCCAGGACGCCGGCCCGGCCCGGGGCACGATAGAAAAAGCTGTAATTACCATAGGTGTCTGCAAAATTACCAAATGAATAGAGCTCGGCGGTCTCGCTCAGCTCCAGTCCTGCATTCCAAACAGAACGAAAACCGCTGCTTTTCGGGCGTCCCCAATTCATAGCAGGGTTTTGAACATTCGGAACACCTTCGGCAGCAGCATGCTGAACGCCGCGGGAAAGTTCTTCATTGCGGGTATATTCTCCACTGATGTTAAGAAAACCTTTTTCGGATAACGGTAACCCAAAGTTAGCAGCAACCTTATAATCGGTTTCACTTCCGTAATTCTTTCCGTACCACTTACCGCTCTGTACCTGGATTTCAAGGCCTTCGGATGCATCCTTCAAAATAAAGTTCATCACCCCTGCAATTGCATCCGAACCGTACTGAGCAGAAGCGCCATCACGCAATACTTCAATATTCTTAAGCGCAATGCTCGGTATTTGGCCTATATCAGCAGCGTGAGCGCCGACATTCATAGCTGCACCAAAATGCGCGATCAGCGCTGATCGATGGCGGCGTTTAGAATTAACAAGAACCAGGACTTCATCCGGCGGAAGACCGCGAAGCGATGTAGGCCTTACGAACGCAGCGCCGTCACCTGTTAGCGGTGTTGCTGTGAAGGACG
The DNA here is from genome assembly GCA_022566355.1 of candidate division KSB1 bacterium. NCBI lineage: Bacteria > Pseudomonadati > Candidatus Zhuqueibacterota bacterium. Next base: position 60,541 of record JADFJB010000008.1, on the reverse strand, counting down.
GCACCAAATTCTTTAATGATTCGGTCAAATCACCATTGCCCTGGCGTTAAATTTCTCTGCCTTCAAACGAATCGATTGGAACGGGAGACTGAATTTTCGTTCGGCCCGATTGGCGCGTACCCGTGACGACAATTGCGTCCATAAACAATACATCTGCTTGTAGCCGGAAGTTAACTGTCACTGTCTGTCCTGCAGATACCGTTACTTCGCGGGTTGCGGTTTTGTAGCCAATAAACTTTACTTCAACCGTGTAAGTCCCTGCCGGAACAGAACTAATAGTAAACTCGCCATTACTATCCGTTGCATCCCCTTGTGTAAGGCCCTGAACCTGAACGTTGGCACCCGGAAGCGCCTCGCCGAGGGTAGACCTTACTTTTCCTTTGATAGTGCCATTCTGGCCAAGTACGATTAGTGGCACACTGAGCATGAAAACGAGTGTTGCGCAAAACTTTAAATTCATCATTTTATTCTTCCTCTTTTGTTAATCCCAAGTGATTCTACTTTAAAAAAACAATGTACACCGCCTACGCCTCACAACGTCGGCAACATACATATCCTCTCCTACTTTCTCCCTATTGAATATATAATGTTAATAGTTTACCTCCTTATGTTTGATTTGAGTGATGTAATTATTGATTTGGTCAGCTATGAGTGCAATTTATAAATATATATTAAAAACCGCAAACGAAATTTATTTTTTTAACTTTTTGGCTAGCCATCCCACGGTCTGTTTTTTTGAGTTTGGAGCACCGAGGCCTTGTGGGAAGAACTTGTCCGGCCTTTTACGGAAACCTGTAGCAAAGCAGTGAGCCAGAAAACATGCCCTGAGCGCATCCGAAGGGAACAAAACGTCACCGCCTTTGCGAGTACAATCCTAATAGATTATGTTCTTGTTTAGATTTGTTTAAGCTGTCTTAGGTGTTTTTTTTCCATTTCCGGCAGTAATCCATTCGCAAATTCGATCGACCGCGGTAGTCACTTTGTTGCAATGAGTGCGAATAAATTTTTCATCCAATTCAGATTCCAAAGGTATACCGCTAGCAGCTTGTAAGACTTTTTCACCATCAAAATCGACATAAGCTATTCGCAAAGTCATATTTTCTTTTGGCCTGCCAAAGTCCGAACCAGGTATGGTTGCAACTCCGATTTCTTCAAGAAGTGTTTCACAAAGTTGTTGGCTTGTAGTTATCCCTCGCAACTTCAATTCCGGACTAAATGGAGTAAATCGCGGGAAAAGATAGAAAGCGCCTTGCGGCTCAACAAGTTCAATGCCTGCCTTAATCATTTGCAAAGAACAATGCCTGCCCAATGTACGGAACAAACGACGAGTATGATGTAAATACGTTTCGATCTCTTCACTTTCCTTCAAAGCTTCAATAGCGGCGTATTGGATCGGTGCGCAAGTGGAGGTAAAGGTCTCGCTTGCGGCTACGGAGATTGCATCAAGAAGCCAATTTAGAGAATCAGGAAATATGAAAGCTCCTAATCGCCAACCGCCTGCTCCACACCATTTACTCAAGCCAGTAACGATGATCGTGCCTTCTGGATAAAACTGTGCGATGGAAGTATGTCTTCCATAGTGACCAATTTCGCCATAAATTTCATCAGACAAAAGAACGATTTGATATTTTCGGGCAATTTCAGCCAGTTCCTTTAACTCATCAATACTATAGGTATGTCCACATGGATTGTTGGGATAATTGAGAATTAAAAGGCGTGGTCTGTAGGGATCATCCTTGCATAGAATGTCTAATTCTTCTGGTACAAGCCTCCAGTTATTCTCAAATTGGGTAGGTAACCAGCGAACTTGCCGGCCAATGATTTGAGCCTGGGGTGCATAAGAAACCCAGGAAGGAGTTGGAATGAGTAGATCGCCATAATAGACCAATTGAATTAAGAACATTAGTTCTTTTGAGCCAGGACCAATCATCACATTATCCGCAGATCTTTTTACACCAAACCTGCGAAAATAATAATTAGAAAAAGCTTCACGAAGTTTATGCAACCCCTTTACGGGTAGATACTCTTTGTGATATGCATTTGCCTTTAAACCCTCAACAACGCAATTTGGGACCGGGAAAGGGGATTGCCCCAAACCTAACTTAAATACTTCTTTGCCATTGTTAATCAATTCATTACTGCGTTCGTTAATCACCAGTGTCGACGAACCTTGCAAACTGCGAACGTTTAAATTTAAATGAACTTTAGGGTTTGAAATGATTCCAGTTTCAGCCAGTTTTTGTTCCATAGATCTTTTCTATTCTCCAGTATTTTAACTTTTATAACTTTGTAGATTACTCGATTAAATAGTTGATTAGAATATCTAAAAACAAGATAAAATCCCTTTAAAAATTTATTCTTTCTTATATTAACGAAATCTGGAGGGCGGCTTCTTTAAGTAGATTATTTTTTCTATATTTTCAATCTCTTATTCCATAATATGAATAATGTGATTTACTGAAAGAAGAGATACAAAATTTCTTCAAAAATATTTTTCAATTCGATCAAACAGTGCTGAACAATCTCTAGATTTTTAGAATCAAATCACTCTAGATCCAGGTAAAGTGATCGATTCATTTCCATCTGAATCCAGTCACTCACAGGTATAGCAGACTTTAATTCGTTCGGTCTTTTGAAATCTTCAATAGGCTGGTTCATTATTTCAACTTTAAGTTTTAAAAAACGAGCCATCAAAATTGATGGCTTTTTCTTCTTGGGAGGGCTCTTAGTGACTAAAATAATAGTTTACGCCCAAACCTCAAATTTTATGCAGTTTTATAAAACGATGATAAAAGATAATAGATCGTAAAAAACTTTGACAGGATTAACAGGATTATTAAGATTTATCAATGATAAGATCTAGTTTAAACAACAAAGTTCAATGAATGTTATCTCATTGAACTTCGTTGCATGAATCGAGAGATTTTTGTTAACTCTAATCTGTTACCGGCTAACGACCATATTTTTTGTATCGATCGTTAATTCTTCCCCAATGTAGATTTTCAAGAAAGTGATCGATATAAACTGCCCGACCCGGACCATCTTTATGATAATAGGCATGCTCGAAGACATCGCAGGAAATAAGGGGTACACCGCCCCAAATAGCACCGTATTGGTGTTCATCAACAAGTACATTCAATAGTCTTTTGGAGTATAAAGCATCATAGACCAGTAATCCCCAACCACTCAACTTGGCTGAAAAAGAAGTTGCTTTAAAATCAGTTTTCCAGTTATCGACTGATCCAAACTCGGATTCGATTGCAGCTTTTATATCCGGACCATCATTTGCGTCACCATTACCGCCCAGTACTTCCCAATAGACGCCGTGTAATAACGCTCCAGAATGATTCCAGGTGAACCGTCTTTTCAGCTCACCGACAGTACTATAGTTTCCGTTTGCTGCTGCCCGGTCAGCTGTTTCTAATCCTTTTTCAATCGTATTTAAAGCGGCTACATATCCTTTATGATGTTTATTGTAGTGCCAATCTGTCGTTTCTGGTGATACGACATCCTTTAATAGCTCTTTTGCTTCATCATCTGAATAAGGTCTTGGTTTTGCTGTCCATTCATATGACATTTTTCCTACCTCCTCAAGTATTGTTTATTTATTATGATTGATCATATAACGGGATCTTAGATCCACATGCAACTGCATGAGCGACCTTCGCAAAATCTTCCGGATTTATAGAAGGGCCTTCTTTTGAGCAATATTTATCAAAAACATTCTTAATAATATCTGCAATTTCTTCAGGTGATTTTCCAACAATATCTTGTCTTTCCATCATAAATACTGCTTTTGATCCTTGGAATAAAGTAATCGCCGGAGAGGATGGAGGAAAATCGCTCAAATAATTTTGTCGGATATGCTCAACAGCCATCTTTTCTTGACCTGCAAAAGCTGTATAACATTTATCAGGAATAATGTTATGCTGCAAAGCTAAATTAACGCCGGGTCGCGCACCACCGGCCGCACACCCGCATACAGAATTGACTATCAATAAACGCGTCTCATCTGATTCGGAACCAATATTAGCGTCCACATCTTCGGTGGTTAATAATTCCTTAAAACCAACGGCGATCAATTCGTCCCGCATTGGCTGGACTGCATCTTGATCATAAGTTGGTTGAAGAATAGGAAATTGAGTCATTTTTACTCCTTTGTTTAATGATCTATTTAATTTATTTTATTATTAATTTCTACTTAAAATAACCCAAGCTCAAGTTGAGCGGCTTCACTCATCATGTGCTTACCCCAGGGCGGCTCCCAAACGATATCTACCACAGCATCAGCAACACCATCTACTTCTTTTACTTTTGCTTCAACTTCTCCGGGTAAAGTACCTGCAACCGGGCAAGCGGGGGAAGTAAGGGTCATTGTTATTTGCACTTTTTTGTCTTCTTTGATTTCGACATTGTAAATTAACCCCAGTTCATAAATATCGATTGGGATTTCAGGATCGTAGACCGTTTTAAGAGTTTTGATAACTGCTTCTTCTAATTGCTTATTCTGGTTTTTTTCTTCCATAGTTTACTCAATGATTTTGTTTAATATTCATTAACTATTCTGTAGAAACGACATCCCCGTTTTCCAAAGCTGAAAAGACTGTATGCCAGGCTAAGCCAGCACATTTAATTCTAACCGGATATTCTCTTATCCCGGCAAAAACTGCTAATTTCCCTATGGTATTAAAATCTTCTTCAAAATCAGATTTATTTGTTATCATCTTTTGAAAGGAATGAAACAAATCTCTGGCTTCGGTTATGGTTTTACCTTTTAATTCTGTTGTCATTAACGATGCGGAAGACTTGGAAATCGCACAACCTGATCCTTGGAAACTGATGTCTGTTATTATATCATTCTCAACGATCAAATAGAGATTGATCCGGTCGCCGCAAAGCGGATTATAACCTTCTGCAGTGTGAGATGGCGAATCCAGCTCATGATAATTCTTTGGATTTTTGTTGTGATCCAGGATCACTTCCTGATATAACTCTCTTAAATCATCCATTATGCAAATAGCTTTATTACTTTTTCAATTCCTGCAACCAGTGCGTCAATTTCTTCTTTGGTGTTATAGAATGCCATAGAAGCCCTGGATGTTGCAGGCACTTTAAATCGATCCATTACAGGTTGAGTACAATGATGTCCTGTCCGGATGGCTATCCCTTCCCGATCCAAAATTGTTCCAGCATCGTGAGGATGAACGTTGTCTATTGTAAATGAAATTACACTGGCCTTTTTTTTTGCTGTACCGATAATTTTTACCGAGGTAAGGCTTGATATTGCGTTTGTCGCATAACAGAGCAACTCTTTTTCATATTTCTCGATATTTTCATATCCGATTTTAGCAACATACTTTAATGCTGTTCCAAGACCAATTACTCCGGCAATATTGGGCGTTCCTGCTTCAAATTTGTGCGGCAGATCATTATAAGTGGTTTTTTCAAATTTTACGGAACGGATCATATCGCCTCCGCCTTGATAAGGATTCATTTGTTCAAGGAAAGATTCTTTGGCATAGAGTACGCCAATACCAGTCGGGCCAAAGACCTTATGTCCGGAAAACAGGAAAAAATCGCAATCCAGCTCTTGCATGTCGACTTTTATGTGTGGCAATGCTTGCGCACCATCCAGCAATACCGGGATGTTGTTTTCGTGGGCAAGTCGTATAAAATCAGTAACCGGGTTAATGGTTCCGAGTGAATTGGAAATATAAACAAGAGCCACCAGTTTTGTTTTTTCATTAATTTGTTTTGCATACTCATCAACGAGTAATTCTCCGTCATCATTCATGGGAATGATCCGCAATTTCGCGTCTTTTTCTTCACAAAGAAGCTGCCAGGGAACGATATTGGAATGGTGCTCCATTTCGGAAATGATGATCTCATCACCTGGTTTGATATTTTGCCTTCCATAAGTCGCTGCTACCAAATTAATGCCCTCTGTTGTGCCGCGAACAAATATAATTTCCTTTGTCGAATTGGCATTGATGTGGTTTTTGACGTCTACTCTAACACCTTCATATGCCTGTGTTGAGACTTCACTTAAGTGGTACACCCCGCGATGAATATTGGCATTTTGGGTTGTGTAATATTTTGTAATGGTATCAATAACAGCTTTGGGCTTTTGTGTCGTTGCGGCATTATCTAAATACTTTAAAGTTTTACCATAAACTGTTTGTTTAAGAATGGGGAAGTCCTCGCGAATTCGTTCAACATCGATACCCTGGGTGACGTTAGACTCAGGCGGATCTAATGTGAGTTTTTCGAAGGTTTGTTCCATTTTATGAGATGAATTTATCATGGATAAGGTTATTTAATTTCTTCCGAACAGAATCAATTTTTATGTTTTCAAGGATGTCTTCTGCAAATGCAAATTGCAGCATAGAATTTGCCATTTCTTTGCTGATTCCGCGCGTTCGTAAATAAAACAAAGCTTCTTCGTCTAACTGTCCAATGGTCGCACCGTGACTACATTTTACGTCATCTGCAAATATTTCCAGTTCAGGTTTTGAATTCATAGTAGCATGATCAGTTAATAAAAGTGTTTTATTTGATTGGAAAGCATTGGTTTTCTGTGCATCCTGTCGAACCAAAACTTTGCCATTGAAAACGCCTTTGGCTTTATCGTCTATAATCGCCTTAAAAGATTCATTGCTATTGCAATTGGCGACTGCATGATCGATTAACGTATGGTTGTCAATGTGCTGCTTATTATGAGCCAGATTGAAACCAAATAAATTGCATTCACAATATTCACCATTCAATAAAATATTGATATTGTTTCGTACCAATGCCCCGCCAAGATCGATGTTGATAGATGTATAAACACTGTTTTTCCCTTGAGTAATGTAAGAAGAAGAGATATGATATGCGGTTTCGCTTTCATCCTGTATTTTTATATGCTCAACATTGGCGTTTTCTTGGACCAGAAGTTCAGTTACTAAATTACATAAATATTTATTGTCTGAGGTATGATTATAGCTTTCAATAATGTGGCATTGACTATTCTTTCCGGCAATAATTAAATTTCTCGGATGAAAATGAAAGATATCACTGCCGGAATCAGATATGTACAGAAGGTGAATGGGATTTTTGATAATTTCCCCATCCGGGATATGAATAAAAGCACCATCATGCACATAGGCTGTATTTAATGCTGTAAATGCTTCGGAATCATATTTTGCAGTTTTGGAGAGGTACTTGTTAACAAGATCGCCGTAGTTATGGAATGCATCTGCGAGATTTGTGATAACGATTCCGTTATTTACAGAATCTATTTGTGATAATTCTTTGTTGAAATTTCCATTAACGAATACCAACACGTTCTGATCAATATTTTTGAATTTAAATTTTTTGATGTTAATTTCAGAAATAACAGCTGATTGAGAAGACCATCTAAAGTTGTGCTTCAATATTTGTTTTATGCTGGTATATTTCCAGGTCTCGTCGCGAACGGTTGGGAAGCCGAGTTCCGAAAATTTATGCAAGGCATCTTTTCGGATTGTGTGAAAAGGCATGTTCTGTTTACTATTCAATGTTTTTTCAAGAATCTCAAAATTTAAGAGATGCCACTCTTTACTATCCATATTGTTATGCTTCAAATTTTCCATATTAATTTGTTTCTGTTTTCGAAAAAAATTAGAATTAATGTGCTAATTAAACTACAGTTTCTTCTGCTATTTCTCTTACCCAGTCGTAACCACGCTCTTCCAGCTTTAAGGCTAAATCTTTATCACCGGATTTAACAATCCTACCGTCAAAGAGCACATGCACTCTATCCGGAATTACATAGTTCAACAGCCGTTGGTAATGAGTAACCACTATTGATGCATTGTCTTCTCTTTTTAATGTATTGATGCCATTCGCAACTATTTTTAGTGCATCAATATCCAGGCCCGAATCAGTTTCGTCCAAAATTGATAATTTGGGGTTTAACACGGCCATTTGAAAAATCTCATTTCTCTTTTTCTCTCCACCCGAAAAGCCTTCATTAACAGAACGTTTTAAAAACTTTTGATCCATATGAATAAGCTTCATTTTTTCTTTAATCAAGTCAAGAAATTCCATTGCATCCAATTTTTCCAACCCTTGATGTTCCCTAATTTCATTTAAAGCAGTTTTTAGAAAACTAGTTGTATTCACACCTGGAATTTCCACCGGATATTGAAATGCCATAAATAAACCCTCTTTTGCCCGTTCATCGGGTTTCATATCCAACAGGTTTTTCCCTTTAAATATGATTTCGCCAGCATCTACTTTATATTCTTCACGGCCGGCGAGCACATTAGCTAATGTACTTTTCCCCGATCCATTTGGCCCCATGATTGCATGTATTTCACCGGCATTTACTTCCAAATTAATCCCACGAAGAATCTTTGTGTTTTCAACTGAGACTTCCAGGTTCCTAATGACTAACATTTATTTTCTTCCTTTTTTCTTCGCAAAATTCTGTTATTTCGATAGAGCTTTTAGTTATCCAACACTTCCTTCAAGACTTATTGCTAAAAGCTTTTGTGCTTCCACAGCAAACTCCATAGGCAATTCCTGGAATACTTCTTTGCAATACCCATTGACAATTAAAGCAATAGCATCTTCTGTGTTGATCCCACGCTGATTGCAATAGAAAATTTGATCATCACCTATTTTTGATGTGGTCGCTTCATGTTCTACTTTAGCTGTTGAATTGTTAATTTCAAGATACGGAAATGTATGTGCGCCACAGCGATCACCAATAAGCAAGGAATCACACTGGGAGAAATTACGAGCGTTGCTCGCATTTTTGGTAACCTTCACCAACCCTCGATAGGAATTGTTGCTTTTTCCGGCAGCTATTCCTTTAGATACAATTGTGCTTTTTGTGTTTTTCCCAATATGTGTCATTTTTGTGCCGGTATCTGCTTGTTGATAATTATTGGTCACTGCAACTGAGTAAAACTCACCGGTGGAATTGTCACCTTTCAGAATAACACTGGGGTATTTCCAGGTTATCGCCGAGCCGGTTTCAACTTGAGTCCAGGATATTTTCGCGTTTTCTCCCAGACAAATTCCTCGTTTTGTGACAAAATTATAAATTCCACCTTTTCCGTTTTTATCCCCAGGATACCAATTCTGCACGGTTGAGTATTTTATTTGAGCGTCCTTGTGCGCAAACAACTCTACAACTGCAGCATGCAATTGATTTTCATCTCGCATGGGAGCGGTGCAACCTTCCAAGTAACTAACATATGAACCTTCTTCGGCAATGATCAAAGTTCTTTCGAATTGTCCAGTATTTGCGGTATTTATTCTAAAATAAGTTGACAATTCCATTGGACAGCGAACACCTTTCGGAATATAACAGAAGGAGCCATCGCTGAAAACCGCAGAGTTCAGGGTTGCATAGAAATTGTCAGTATAAGGAACAACTGAACCTAAATATTTTCTGACCAATTCGGGATGATTTTGTACAGCCTCGGAAAAAGAGCAGAAAATAATACCAAGTTCTTCCAGTTCTTTGTGAAAAGTTGTAGCTACCGATACGCTATCCATAATTGCGTCTACGGCAACCCCGGTTAACCTCTTCTGCTCACCTAAGGAGATGCCAAGTTTGTCAAACGTCTCTAGTAATTTAGGATCGACTTCATCTAAGCTATCGAGCTGTTTTTGGGGTTTGGGTGCAGCATAATAATAAGCATCCTGAAAATCAATTGGTGGGTATTTCACGTTTGGCCATTTGGGTTCTTTTTGTTCAAGCCAGTATCTATAAGCCTTTAAGCGCCATTCCAGTAAAAATTCCGGTTCATCTTTCTTCTTGGAAATAAAACGGACAATATCTTCATTTAATCCTTTTGGCGCTAATTCGGTCTCAATATCAGTAGTAAATCCGTATTTATATTCGCTTTTTGTTATTTGTTCAATGGTCTCTTGTTCAGTGCTCATCTATACCTCATTTGAAGAATTTGAAGAATCATAAAAATAAACATCATATTAATTCAATAAAAACATTACTTTCATCTATAACTACTTTATAAGTATTAATATTCTCAACTGCAGGTAGACAAAGAACTTCACCACTACGAATGTCAAATTGCGCTCCATGAAGCGGACATTCGATTGTATATTCTTCTAGCCAACCATCTGACAATGAACCATATTGGTGCGTACAAACATCATCAAAAGCATAATAATTGCCATTTACCCGGCAAATTGAAATTTCCTTATCCTCGACTTGAAATGATTGAACCTGCCCTGGTGTTAATTCTTGAATTTCACAAACCTTAATAACTTTCGGCATTTATTACCCAATTTACTAGTATCCATTTAATAATAATTCATTGTTTTCTAATAAGATACTACAAACCCGATTAAAATAGTCGCATATAACTTATTGCAAGTGTTTAAAAATGTCAAGAGAAATTTGTACTTGAAGAATTAGCATAAATTATTTACTGCTATAATTATTTTATTGAGATTAAAAATATCAAAATGTGGAACGAAAATTGCACATATTGTTCATCAGTAAATAAAAGGCCAATTAAAGCCTGCCTATTGGCTCATTTAGTTTCACGGATGAACATACTGTCTCATGATGAGACAAAATAAGTTGGGTAAAGTATACCTAGCTGGTGTTAATTTGGCTAAATACTCGATTAGACTGCAAAATGTCTAATTATTGATTTTTATAACTAACTATGGAGGGTTGTGATGATCACCAAATTTTGGGAATCTATTTTTAAAACCTCATCACATTTAAAATATCTTTTGGTATTAATGACCATCTTTGTAAGTAATTCAGTCATTGCGCAGGTTAACATTGATTTTACTACCACTGGTGGATTTGGAAATAGCTTTAAGGTTCTTCTTAGATATATAGTACCTTTAACAATGAACGTAGAAGAAGAAGAATTGATTAAGATTGAGGTTGATTTTAGTGAAGATTGTGACTCATTGTTTTTAATAATACCGGATAAACCGGAATTTTTTACACGCTGGCAAGATCAGAGAATTGCCGGACCTGCTAACCAAATTTCTGGTTCAATTCTCTTTAAACCTCAGATTGATGATGGAGCTCAATATATATTTAAGTTAATTGCAGGATGTATTCAGGCAAATGGAAAAGTATATTCAGATACTTTCATAGTAGATTTAAGAGTTGCACCTTGCATTGTTAATGAACCAAAATTTTCAGGGGGGACATCAAATACAATCTCGTGGATTGAGAATAAAAATCTATTTGACCAATATGTATCTTTGATTGATCCTACCAATTCAGGAAACGTTAGAAAACAGTTTACTAGTCTTAGAAAATCATCAAATGCAGGTGTAGTACAAACCACCTTTGAAAATCTTCAACATGAAGTTGAATATGGATATTTCATTAAAGGCTTCAAAGAAGATAGTACTTCTGTAAATTCTACTACAGTTATTAGTATTCAAGATGCAATACCTCCTGACTTTTTAGGCAGTTCTTCCGGAATGGAAGGACCTAACGCTACAGTCGACTTGTTTTGGCAGATAGTCGAAGATGCAACCAGCTTTGTGAGAGGATTTGTTATTTTTCGACGAATGGGTATGGGAAGCTTTGTTGCTATTGATTCGGTTTTTGTCTCGCAAGATGCCCCGGAAGACGACTTTCATTTCCAGGATGAGCGTGACTGGGGATTGATTGAAGGGGAAACCTTCTTTTATAAAGTTGCTGCTTTTGACGCGGGCTTTAATGTTGGTGATGGAAATGAGCTTGGACCATTTGTGCCAGATGCAACTACTTCACCTCCTCCAACATTTTTCTGGGAGCAAGGATTTGGTTTTGATTTTGTTCCACCGGAACCCCATGCACCATTTCCGGCTCAAAGTTCAAATGAAAAACCCTGGTCCAAAAAGGGAACATCAAATACGGTCTATTTAGTCAATCCTAAAGGTAAACCTGGGTTCGAAGATTTGGCCAGTGTAGATTTTGTGCGTTTTCAAGCTGTAAGGGATAAATCCAGATTTTTTGATGCGGAATGGCAACCCGGAGTTCAATTTTTTGATACCTGGATATCACCGTGGATTCCGGTAGATCAATTTAATGGTGGACTCCTATTCTTTAATTTTGATTTTACGAATAGCGGCACAAATGATGATTCGTTTATTCATGGCCACTTTTTTAAGTATCGAGCCCAATTCAGAGACAAGGCCGGAAATCGATCTGAATTTTCAAGGTCTAGCTCAGAGGAAAGGTTTATTGGGGCGTTTCAGGATGTATTTCCTCCTGGTGATATTTCCAATTTAAATATTTTCGTAAAGCTAGATTCAAGTGTACCAGGAGGAGGTTTTATTCGATTGGATTGGGAAGCAGCAGGGGATTCAGTGAGTGGTGTCAAAGCTTACACGATCCATCGAAAAATTGGAGAGGATGGAGAATTTAAACCAATTGCAATAGTAAATTCAACGGATGGTTTAGTACAATCTTACCCCGATACCTTTGCTAATATAAATACTAGCACTACAGTTTGCTATAGAATTAGTGCAGAAGACAATGTGGGGAATAAGAATGATTTCAATGATTCTTTAAGGGAAGTTTGTGCCCGTGCACCACTTGCGCCTGAAATCGCATTTGCTAATGGATTTACGTTATTCAACAATGATCTATACACAACCAAAAACGCTGTTATTGTTAATTGGACTGACTTTGATACCAAAGACGTTGAAGGAATGACGTTAACAGTTAATGGGCAAACAATCGTAGTAGACCCGAAAGCTTTAGAGGCGGTAGTTCAATTAGCAGAAGGACCTAATCAAATATTTGCAAATGTTCAATTTGCCAATGGAATTATAAGTCCAAATTCAAACACTCTCGAAATTATAAAAGATAGTACTGCACCCGGATCTATATCCTTAAGTGTTAATAATGATCCATCTCCAAACGGAAACATGTTTTTAAATTGGACAAATGCAGATGATTTGCTGCCGGTAGAGTATGAGATTTTTCGACAGGAAGTTAATCCAAACGGAAATAGTCTTTCCAAAACTTCAAAAATTGCAACGTTTATATCATTGGGTGTTACATCAGACACATCGTTTACCGATCCATACATTAACGCAGATGGAAGTTTCCTAATCGCTTTTCAACACTACGAATACAAAGTTGAACCCTCAGATTTACTAGGAAACAAAACCGAAGCAAGTGCGGCAACAGATGAGGATTATTGCAATATTGCTCCACAAATTACAAGTATGTCATTTAATTCGGATGACATCAAAATCATCTGGTCATTCCCGGAATTCTCGGATTCCAGCTTTGTTCCACTAGATTTAACGCGCTTTGATATAAAGCTTTTTCGAGATGGCACACTTTTCAGAGAGGAATTTGTTATAGGCAAAAAAATGGTTATATTTCAAGTAGATCCTGGACCTGAATATTGTTCAATCGTTCGAGCTGTGGAACTACAATCCTCAAATCTAGACTCATCAGCTTTGTCAAATCAAAGATGTACTGATACGGGTAAAAGCATAATTCCAACTAATGATATATTGCTTACCCAAGCCCAACCAACAGATACTACCGGGATTTTCGTTTCTTGGGAGTTCTATTTTGATAATAATTTTTGGGATAATAATTCACGAGAGCTAGTAGGATTTTTTAGGGTAATTCGAGTACAAATTAATAACTCGTCAGAGACCTTTGAACAGGATTTTTTTCCGGGAGACCCCGCTTATGAAAATTTAATGTATATGGATCGAACAGGTTTAACGCCCAATGCCGATTATGTTTACCAGGTAATTCCGTTTGAAAAGAAAGTAAATGATCCACCACGATTTGTGCCTGCTGGAAATGCCGGAGCAGATACTGCTAACGCTAAAAGTAACGTTAAAAATTTCACAGACAGAGTATTTATTCCAAAATTCAATGGTTTGCATGTTGCCAATCCAGCAACAGGGAAAAAATATTTTAATATAAATACAAAAGATTCTCTTCGTGTTGAATGGTTATGGCTTTTCGAAGAAAATGGTACAGAGCGGATAGCGGAGTTTGGAGACACGCGAGGAGCTGAATCAGTACAAGTATTTTTATCCAACAATCCGGATTTTACAAATCGTCCGGATTTTAAGCAATTCACTGAAATCATTGAACTAAGAAGAAATTTGTTGACAAATATCGATCAATTTTATAACACTTCTACGAATGATCTTACTAACCCGAATAGATTTAATGTTTTTGAAGGAAAATCTGTATTTGCTAAAATAATGGGATTTGATCGGTTTGGTAATAGCCCAGATTATCCATCTTCAGCGGAATTAGATGGTGTGGATGAATTGATACTGGACAACACACTGCCGTCGCCCACAAGCTTAGATTTTACGATAACTTCATCAAATGATACATCAACCGCAATAACTTTAGTAGATATTAATTTTTCATGGTCGAAATCCACTGATGACCTTGCTGGGTTGCGAGATAATGAAATCCAAATTTTTAAAATGATTAATGGTAACCAATCCGGAATGACTAATGGTAACCAATCCCAATCGAACGATGTTAACGAGTCTATAGTTGCGAAAATAACAAATATTCCTGGAGGAGATTCGACGGCCTTACTAAAAGAATTTGAAATTTTAGATGAGTTTTTTACTCAGCCGTTATTTTTTAGAATTGTTCCAAGGGATTTTGCAGATAATATCAACGATTCAGGTGAAATTAAACCATTCACATTTTTTAGCCCGCCGGAGCTGATATCGGTTGAGCGGGACAGTATTACAAATAATGTGAGTGTCACCTGGTCCAAAGTTCAAGCTGCGGATAAATATTTTTTGGTTTTCGCTAATCAAAAATCTTTTTTCCTTTTTGATTTACGTGATAATCCAGGTAATAGAGAAATAATAACAGCAAATCCAAACGATCCTGATATAATTACTAAAAAAATAGAACGTATTTTCAACCCGGATACAACTGTGTTTTTCCGAATGTTTGCAATTAAAGGAGATATTTTCGAATCCGGTTGGTCAAACTTTTTTGAATTATTGCCATCTAATCAGGTTGGCGGCGGTAATAACACAACAACAGATGTTGAAGAAATTGTAGGAATTCCGTCCACGTTTGCATTACGACAAAATTATCCGAATCCATTCAATCCGGAAACAACGATTGAATATGATTTGCCAAGATCAACGCAAGTGGAAATATCAATTTATAACCTTGCAGGTAAGAAAATAAAAACGTTAATCGACCACCACCAAGATGCAGGTAATTACAGGATTATTTGGGATGGCAGAAACGATTCAAATAATTTAGTTGCATCGGGAGTTTATTTGTATAAAATTACTACTTCTGAATTTCAAAAGGTTAAAAAGTGTCTATTTCTTAAATAGTTAGGCTAATGAATGAAATGGCGCATAGTAATTCTAAATGCAATCCTGATATCGGTTAGCCAAATATTTCCGGCGTTTTCCCAAACGCCAACAATCTTAAAGACTCAAGCGCTACAGATGATCCCCGAACCACTTGTAACAATGGGGACATCTAATATTGTGTTTACCACACCGGATTCCGGAGCTAAAACATTTCTTTTTAAAGAGTTTGCTGCTTCGGATTATGATACATTAGCATCTACCGGCGACCCTGGACAATTCTCGGCAACCATTGGTGGGCTAGCTGACGGTAAGACCTATCAATACCAGGTATTATTTGAGGGTCTCTCAAATATCGTCTTTTCAACCCAGGACAATACAACTCCAATCGTAACCATACTTTTTGATGGCAATTTTGCTAATAGTTCAAGTTTTGCAATTCCATTTTCAGTGGTTGATTCTGTTTCTCAAAGTATTAAAAAAACAGTATTTTATTATAGACCATTACACAATAGTAATGAAGATTGGCGTCTAATAGATTCTACGGAATATTCGCCACCAGTCGTAGCTTCCCCTGGAAATCCATTTTCCGATAGTTTTACTTTTCTAGTTCCTGATTCTCTCGGTGACGGGGAATATGAGTTTCTAATTATTGCCCAGGATACGGCTTGGGCTCGGGACCATCGACCGGATCAACCCTTCGCAGGGGAAGAGGGTAATATGATAACAGTTAGTGCAGCAACACCTGCGCTTAAACAATTGTTTGTGGATACTTTTAAACCGTCCTCCCAGATAACATCTTCGCTTAATCAATTTTTCAAAAGTGTATCTGTCCAAATTCAGTATCATGTGGATGACATTTTTGTGGGACACGATGACTACCAGGGTAGTGGGGCAAATAAAATACGTTTACTTGTGAACTATAAAGTAACTCCAAATGGATCGTATACTTACAAAGATTCGCTCTTTCAAACAGTTCAACTTCCTACCCTTCCTTTGGAATTAGATGGGGCATTTAATTTTGTAGCTGGTCAAGACGGATTTTATGAATTTTATACTATAGTCTCGGATACGGCTCAAAATGTGGAAAACGATGGATTACCGAAGCAAACAAATTTACCCTTTGTAAAAATAGATACATCCTTACCCGAAGTAGATAGTATTGCAATCAGCGAAATGTCTGATCCCGGTGATCCGAAAACAGTTGCAAAACCGGGATGGACAAAAAAGACTACGGTATCATACCAAATATTTGGCGCTGGAGATGTTTCTAAGGATGGTTATCAATCTGGTCTTGAAACCATAAGATTAGCCGAAGATTCGGGTTTTATTGTGAATGATTCAAGTTTTTCCTTCGAGACCGGGGCGCTTTCGGGCCTTTATGAATTATCAAATCCGATTGGATCGAAGGAAGTATTTGTAAGCGTTACAGATAGCGCTGCAAATTCAAGTTTCCCAAAATCCGATTCAATACTATTCGACCCGAATCCTCCTTTACTAATACAATTTGATATTCCGCTTTTCCTCACAGCGGTGACGAATATTGATGCGAATATTGAGGCAAGCGATGATTTCACTTTAGACACCCTCTATATTTGGCGAAATGATACTTTGATCATCCGGACAGCCCTGCCTGAAGATAACCAGTTCATATCACCGCTTAATTTGGAAATACCTAACCAATTAGGCGTCCATCAATTCAGAGCACAAGTTAGGGACAAAGCTGGAAATTTAAGCAATGCTATTACGGATTCTGTTAAGCTTGTGAATGTCGTAAACCTGCTACAAATGGATATATCAGATTTAACAGATCCGGATGATGATTATTTAGGAGCTTTAACTGGCTTTTCAGATAGTATGGTTGTAAGTGTAGAATTGACCTACACAAGTACTCTAAGGAAATTACACTTGGCTAACGATGCATCCTTCTCCTCTTTTTCCCAACTTGTCGCGCCTTGGAATGTAATTTCGGTTGCAGGGACCGATACAACAATTCAGTTTGAATATAATTTTTCAGGAGATGATGGCCTAAAGACTTTATTTATTCGTGGTATTGGTCCACAAGATACGGATACCAGCAATGTTGTAATAGATTCGATTATAATCGATACGGTTGAGCCGGTCTTGAACCAAATTTCGGTTTACCGTGTTTTGAGTCCGGGTGATACAACATATTCTTATTCCAATTCTCGCAACATTCGAGTGCGATTAAACACCCCGGAAACTGAAATTGTGAAAATGGTATTTTGGGAAACCGGTCTGGATTCTGTTCTTTACGAAGGCTTTGCAACGGATACTACATATTCTTTACAAATTTTAGACGATGGACAAATAGAATTAAATGCAAGTATTCGTGATCAAGCAGGTAATTGGAGTGTTATTCAAAATACCGATGCTTTTTTCGATCGTCGTTTACCCAAACTAAATGTACTTTCTTTTGACAGCCCATTTTCATCTGAATTTCAAGTAAACATCAATTATGATGCAGAAGATGACACCGCATTTTCCGGAGTTGGTCTTCTGGATCGAATTCGTTTTAGCGAAGACAATCAATTTCCTGCTAACAATGTGCAGGTATTTGATCTTCCAAATTTGGTGAAGAATGCAGACAGTTTTCAGATTGATCTATCTCAAGTTCTTGGAGAACATACGGTTTTTGCACAAGTTAGAGATCGTGCCGGTAATTGGGGTAATATCCTCAACACTTCCATAATAGTGGTAGATATAGTTCAACCCGACAACTTAGTCCTTGTGGATGTCACCACCCAAACGAATATCCAAGATGCTGCCCAACAAGGTTGGAGTAATAGTGATACGGTACGTGCAATTCTAACCCATAAAGGTGTTTTGGAAAGAATTGTAGCAGCGAAAGATTCTGAATTTTTAGATGGTAAACAGGATTACGATGCTTGGACTGTGATTGATGATTCAACTGTTTCAATTCTATATGATTTTGGGGATGAATCCGGCTTAACTGATTTATATGTAAAACTAATTGGTCCTAATGAAATTGACACAAGTAAGGTTATTACTGCTTCCATTGAAATAGATAAAGTTAGACCGATCTTGGATGATATTTCATTTTATCGAGTGCTTTCAGATGGAGATAGTACATTTCTTTATACAAATTCCCGAGATATTAATGTTCTCTTGAATACTCCAGAAAGTGGAATTGCCAAAGCTCAAATATGGGAATCCGGTTTGGATAGCGTCTTATACAATACGTTTTCAAATGACACGACTTATTTTTTAAAAACCACAACTGATGGCCAGATTGAATTAAATGGCAGGATTCGGGATAAAGCTGGAAATTGGAGTTTGCCTCAAAATATGGATGTTTTCCTGGATCGACAATTGCCATTTCTAAATTCACTTTCTTTTGACAGCCCATTTTCATCTGAATTTCAAGTTAACATTAATTTTAATGCAGCAGATGATACAACTATATCAAAGGTCGTTTTCCTGGATCGAATTCGATTTAGTGAGGATATTCAATTCCCAGCAGAAAATGTGCAGGTATTTATGCTGCCAGAAGTAACTGAAATTACGGATAGTTTTCAAATTGATCTCTTGCCAAATTTAGGTGAACATACTGTCTTTGCTCAAGTACGTGATAAAGCGGGTAATTGGGGTAATGTTCTTAACGCTCAGATCACAGTTATTGAAATCGTTCAACCGACCAATTTGGTTTTAGAGGATATAACTCCTCAAACCGATATGCAAAATGCCGCACATCCAGGCTGGAGCGACAATGACACGATTAGGGCTGTTTTGACTTTTGATGGGGTTTTAAAGAGGATAGTAACTGGAAGTGATCTCGATTTTTCTGTAGACAAGATGGAATTTGATGATTGGACAACGATAAACGATTCCACTGTTTCCTTTGTTTTCGCTTTTAATAATGCAAATGGGGAAACGAATTTATACGTAAAACTGATTGGTCCAAATATTTCAGATACAAGTAATGTAATCAATGCATCCATATTCGTAGATAAAGAGAAACCTACTTTAGATCAAGTGATCCTCTTTCAAGCCATCACTGTAAGCGATACGATTTATGAATTTGTAAATGACACAACAGTTCAAATTCGATTTGATAACCAATCAGAACCAATTTCAGCTGCATTATTAAGAGAGCAGGGTAGTGAGGCAATTTTTTATTCGACTTTTCAAACCATTACAAATTATACGTTCAATACCGCATTAAATGAAGTTAAAGCAGTTTTTGCTTCTGTTCGTGATTCATCCGGAAATTGGAGCGTTGAATATAGCGATTCGATCATTTTGGATACATCTCCTCCTGGAATTTCCAGGTTTATTTTATCTGATGTTTCGACTATTGGGACAGGGGATTCCACACTTACCGATGACTTGACAATTGAGGTGACATTTTCAACAAACGACATACTTCCCGGAAAACTCTTCCGGGTGGTGACCAGCCATCTACATCTGGGCGTGCTCAAAACGATGCCTTCACAAATAATAGTCAATCATTCAATTTTTTTATGGACCGAATTGATCATTCGAACGGACAATTTAGTTTTCCTTATGAAACCCAGGAGCAGTTTATTACGGGCAATAGAATTAATTGTTGGATTGTCGTAGAAGACAGCGCTCGAAATTTCAGCGCTGTTTTGAATGATGTGATACTTTTTTCAGCGCCTTTAAGAATCCATAGTGTATTATTTGATGTGGATGACCCAACCGATTCTTTATTTTCCTCATCTAACACAATTACTTTACAAATAAATGAAACCAGTGGTATCTTTCAAGAAGTTGCTTTTTCAGAATCTGTTGCAGGTTTAACAAATTGGACTCCTGTTCAAACAGGAGAAATATTTATTACTCAATATGAATTTATATCAGCAGAATCCTTCTTCGAAGGTAAATTATATGTAGCTGCGAGAAATTCAGCAGGCCAGTTCAAGCTAGATTCTACGTCAATTATAATTGATAAGCTTATACCGCAATTAATTAGCATTGAAATCAAAGCGAACGTTCCGGAAGGAGCAACCTCGTTTACAAATAGAGAGGATGTGACTGTTAACATTCAGGCTACAGATTTGGGCCTTGTAAAGGAAATCCAAATAACCCAGGATTCAACATTTTCTACTTTTGAAAGATATGATGTCTCGTCATTGAATACTGGTGATTATAATGCCAGTGTTCAGTTCGATTTAACCGGGGGAAATGGTATCAAAAGAATATTTGTCCGGGTATTGGATCAAGCGGAAAATGTAAGTTTGATTTCTTCAGATGAAATTATTGTCGATCTGGACCCATTAGGTCTTATTTCTAATTATCCAAATCCATTCAACCCAAATTCTGAAGTGACTACTTTGGTGATTAAATCTGACGGAGCTACTGAGATCGAATTGAAAATTTATGATCTGTTTGGTAATTTGGTTAGAGAATTAAATGCTCCTACAGGAATAGCTTACAACCAAATTGTATGGGACGGTCGAAATGGTAAAGGTGAGATGGTTGCCAATGGCGGATATATTTGTGTAGTAAAAGTTGGAAAAGAAGTTCGTATGCGTAAAATTGCGGTTATGAAATGAAATCTCGGCAGTCTAACAATTTTATTTTTCGATTTTTATTCATTATATTGCTAATCTTTAGCACATCTTTTGTTTTTTTTGTAAACGACAATTTCGCCCAAGATGGGGATGCAGGTCAACCCGGTGAATTTCTTCGTTACGGAGTAAATGCGCGTGCTTTGGCGATGGGGCAGGCATTTACAGCTGTGTCGGACAATGCGAATTCCGTGTATTGGAATCCTGGGGGATTATTTGACATTATTCGAGATGGATTTAGTTTTTCGTTTATGTTTTCCAAGCTTTATGAATCCACTTCTTACAACTTTGCAGCATTGGCGATTCCTCTCGAATTGATTGTTTCTTCTGAAAGTGAATCCGGTATTGCAGGTGAACTAAAAAAATGGAACCTTGGTTTTGGCTATTTATCCTTAACCAGTGATGATTTTGAAGGCAGGGATCAAAACAATCAAAGAACCGGAAAAATTTTCTCAGACCAACAATCAGCCATTTATTTTTCACTAACTCGATCTTTTGCCTATAAGGGCCACAGGTTTGGTATTGGCGCAAATTACAAATTGCTTACACATAAATTATTTGATCTGCAATCAAATGTTCCTGCAATTGATCTGGGTTTGAAATTTCAACCGGAGTTTTCCTGGATTGAGTTTGGGGCGGTATTGCAAAATATGAATAAACCGGATTTTGCTTTCACTGGTAGAGGTGAGGATATTATTAATCCTTCTGTAAGATTTGGATTTGCTTTTAGACCAAATACTGATAAAAGTATATTTAAAGCGTTGCTTATATCGACTGATATTGTTGTGATTACTCCAGGTAAAAAAGATCATGATTGGTATTTAGGGGCTGAATATGATTTAGCACAACTGTATAATACCGTACCTATTAAGCTTAGATTTGGAATAAATTCCCGCGAAAACTTTTCATTTGGTATAAATTTGGATTTGCCCAACAGCACTTTCTTAAAATCAAATCAAGTCCTTCCAAAATTAGACTGGGCCTATCTTACTAATGACCAAACATCGTTAGGTGGACTTGCAGAAAGATTTTCAGTAGATTTTAGCTATACGCCATATACAAGCCAAAGATGGTATAGTCGAGGTTTGCAGAAGTTCTTAGATAATAAATACCAGGATGCCAAAGAAGATTTTCGACGGTCTATTGAAGCTAAAAACCCGGGATTAACCGGTTATCCGGCTTCTTCAGCCTTAAGGTTAGGCGATATTGAGGTATTTGTGTCAAGAGACAAACTGGCAGGACTCAAATCAGCCCTTCCATTCTATCGAAAAGGTTTTAGCCAAGACCGGCCGCAAATTGCAACAGATGTAGAATTTAATTACAAGTCTGCAAATTACTATTTGCAAAGCTTAATTCATGATAAAAAATACAGTCAAGTCGTTAATCTTACAACTAGTGAAACATCCTGGCAAGATCAACCGGAAAGATTCCAATCTGACCCTGATGTTCTCAGTTTAACAGCATGGGCGAGTTTTTTTATTGATGATTTTGACAATGCCATTTATTCGGCGCAAGAATCTAAAGGTGCTGTTCTCTGTGAATTTTTATTGGGTTTGATTTATTTAAATCAACAAAAATATGAAGAAGCAAGGAATATATTTGCTAATATTACGAATAAAGCGGATTATCATATACCGGACCAGATTTATGTCCATCCTTTTAAAGACAACCTTGTATTGGATGATGCGCAATTTCTGTATGCCTATGCCGGATTTAAGTTCTTCAGTCAAGAGGGTGTATTGGATGCACGACAATTAGTTGAATTAGCTCAAATTCAGCGTTATTATCCATTATCTGATATGAATAAATTTCTACAGGATGATAATCGCTTTCAATCGTTAATCGATATGACTTATAACAATGGAAGAAATGTTTTAGATGGAATTTTTCAACAATATCTTAACGCAATTAAAAAAGGCAGTGTTTCTGTTGCATCTTTAATTGCAGAATTCTAGATAGGAGACGAGGATATGACTTTCAAGAAAGGGTTTGCTATGTTTCGTAAATGTGTATTCTTGATTATTTTTCTTTATGTGCTTCAAGTCAAATTGGCTACTAGTCAGCAGAATTTTGAAATTCAGGTGACTGTTGATAATGTTGTGAAAAAGAATTTTCTCGGGATTCCAAAAGGCGCCGATTTTACTCTCAATTGGAGAATAATGGAAAATACAGGCAGCGGGCTTGTAGAAGCCCCGATTAGCAGATTAAATAACTATGAAGTATTATATGCCCCTAATGACAGCACTTTTGCCAGTGCGAGTACTTTACGGCCGGGTCAAGTAAATACTGTCACAATTCCGGATTTGGATATTGGAGATAGATACTATTTTCGAGTTCAAGCAATTGGGAGCAACAATCAATTATTCCAATCCGCAGTTGTATGGATGCAGGCTGGAAAAAAAAGTGAGATTGCTGGTGGTGGGGAAGAACAGGTTGAACAAACCTGGTTTTCTTATTTTCCACTAAATGGCAAATTTCCACTTATACTACTGGGAAACGCGGCGGTGTATGACAAAGCAACTTTTCTTGGAAGACTGGCATTTTGGGTAATCTGGTGGTTTTTCTTAATTGGAATTTATATATGGGTGGATTGTATGCGATATTCCAAATTAGCAAAAATATTCCCTTTCCAAAAAAGTAAATTTAAACCATCAATCCAATATGAGGCCATTTTTGAAAATCGCAAGGAAGCTATTTTTTTTGGTGAAGATGGAATTATTGATCGTTGGAAAAAAATTATAGATTCAACGGGTGATTTGTTAGATAAAGCTTCTTTAATTAAAGGTGAGCATTTGGATTTTGATCGGTTAAAGATCACTTCTGCAACCTGGTGGCGGGATACTGGCCGGGGAAAAATCAAGGAATTACTGGAAGATATAAATCCATATTGTAAGAAATATCCAACGGCCCGTATCATTCGTGCGGGATTGGCGAATCATGAAATCAATGGCTACAAATTTATGGAGTCTTCCCAGGAAGTAGATCGAGCCATAGAAAACCGTGCGGTTATGGAAATCGAAAAATTGAAAGGTCAAGCAAAACTGGAATGGCTCTGGAACCTGGGAGCAACCGCACCGTTGATTGGATTGTTCGGCACAGTAACCGGTATTTCGGTTTCATTCCAAAATCTTGCAATGCAGACCCAAAAGGGAGGAACTGATTCCAGCGATAAGATAGCTCAATTAGCTGGTGGCATTAATGAGGCACTCTGGACCACTATTTTTGGATTAAGTGCCGGCATCTTTTTAGTCATTTTATACTATGTTTACAAAAATAAAATGGATTGGATTTACGGAAAATGGGAGGAGATTTATGTGGATGTCTCCGAAAAATTGTAAAACTTAATAAGTTTATAATATGACTTTTCGAAAATCAAGCACTCAAAAGGAGATTGAGCTTCCTACTTTTATTGATATTGTTTTTCTTCTCTTGATCTTTTTTATCGTTTCCTTTTCTCCTGTTGCACCAAAAGTTGGTGAAGCTGAATTGGAGTTGAATCTTCCTGTCGCCGAGGGCGCTGGCCAAGTTGAATCCGATGAACTCTTGGAAACGATTCTGATCGAAATATTACCGTTAAAGGAAGAAGAGAAAATGATAGGTTTTAGGGTTTCTGTTTTGCTACCATTTGAAAACTATGCATCTCAAAGAGGTAGATTAACTTATAGGGATGCTAAAAGTTATGCGATTCAATATCAACGGCAGGCAGATTTACCTCTCGATGTTTCAAAATTGAGTGATAGGGAATTTTCAAGACTTCCTGCTATCCAGTTATTAAATGATCAGATTGATCGATATGTAGCAAGTAAATTTAGAGTTCCACGACCTTCAAACCGAATTGATATTCGAGCTGACCAGGAAGTTCAATTTAGAGTAATCAATGCTGTAATGGAAAAATGCAGTTCTTATGATGATTTGATACCGAGCTTAGTTTTTAGAACCAAATTTAAAAGGGAATAAATTGTGAAATCGCGTACTTCAGGTGATGACAAAAGAAAACTAAATTTAATTTCTTTGATGGATGTAGTTTTCATCCTTCTGATATTCTTTTTGGTTTCAGTATTTTTTGCTTCGTTGCCGAACGAAGAAAGAAAATTATTTATTCCAACACCAAAAAATGAAGCCGGATCTGCCCAGGTTCTAATCCAGCTGATAGATGATGAATCTTACTTTTACATCGACCCACTGATGACCGAAAGTTTGGTTAACGACATCACTGCAATAGATCGTGGCGGGTTGAGCACTTCCGCAAAACTAGCTGCCAAAAAGAACCTTCTAATGCGGCGATGCAAATTTAAAATGGATGATCCACAAAATAATTTGTTTGATAAATTGGCTAAATTAGTAGACCATGCTAATACCCATCCGGAAGAAGAATATTTTGTAATCATTCGTTGTCCTGGAAATCTGCCTTATAGCAAGGTGATCGATGTTATACAAGTACTTGCAAATTCAACATATCAAAATATTCAATACGGCTGTGTTGGGGGGACTATCGATGATATACGCAACAGCAGTAGAATTGAAATGTTCACTGTCCGGGAAGAAGGTCAGCTACGAAAAAATGTAGTCATCGATTTATGACATAAGAAATAATTATGCTAAAGAAAATACTTACATATTCAGCAACTTTTGTTTTAATTGTTAGTTTGGGGCTTTATGTTTATCGTGCAATTGCGCTGAGTAAAATTCCAGTTGAAGACGCCGATCTTGGTACTGAAGTAGTCGAAATTATTTTGCCGGAGCGCCCGGGAACGAAAAGTTTGGTTTTAACAGGTCCTCTCATTAAGCCTTTGGTTTTTGCGGTGAATATGAGAACACCTGGTATTAAAAGTTTGGATTGGGATGAACTAATTAATGTGGATTTCACGGCAGATGTTCGGGTGACTGCAAGAGTTGAGGCGGATGGTTCTTTGGAGTTCGATCCGATTGACGATGTCTACTGTCCCGGACACGCAAAAGCAGGAGAGATGGTAAGCAATGTTTTAAAAAGTTGGAAATATACACCCTTTAAGACCGGAATCCTAATCATACGTTTTAATGTGGGCGCTGTGGGAAAAAAGATGACTGTAGATGTTTCGCAATTACAAAGACGAGAAGGAGTGGACCCAGACATTCCACTTAAAAACGGAAAGCTTTACCTGGTAAAAGGCAGTTTAAAAAGCAGTGAAGTTAGAATAAAAAGCTGGTAGTAGTTTTTTCCAAGTTATTTAAATTCAAATAAGTGAATTTATTATGAATACTAAAAACAAAGTTATTTGTTTATCTTTTATCCTTTTTACTTTACTCATTACGAGTAGTATTCAATCTCAAGAATTTATTAAATCCAGGGGATTGATGTTGTTTAACAGGGGTGACTATGATTCATCAATAGTAGTAATTAAAAATTGGCTGTTAACCAAGGCCAAAGAGCCTGAATTGGCTAAGTATTATTTAGGAGAATCTTATTACAATCTTGCGATGCGGGAAACCCAGGTTAGATTAGTACGGGATTATTTTCGTAAAGCTAATCAATACTTTCAGGAAGTGTTAGGTGTTTCTGATGTAAAGAAAAATTACCCAAAAGTTTATTTTGGTTCTCAATTAAAATCCGGATGGTGTTTCTTTCGTCGTGCAGAAACGGGTGAAAGACCCGCTGATCTGTTGAATGTGGCATTCAATAGCTTCATAAGAATTGATTCGAATGCTCCGGACTCCTTAATTTTGCAGGCAAATTTTCTGGCTGGTGAGTCCCGTTTTCGGGAAGCAATTTTAAGAAGGTTTGATGCTTTTTGGCCTGAGATATCTACGGATAAAATTAATAAAACTATAGACAACCTACGAGAGGCAAACACCTATTATAAAAAAGTGTTGCAGCTAGATTCTGATGACTTAATGAAACTTGTAACGGAAATTAGAATAACTGATGTAAAATATGAATTATTGAAGGTTTATCAATCAGTTCCGGAACCCATGTTTTCGCAAATTGTGGACGACGGTAAAGGAAATTCAAGCAGGGAAACCGCTTTGAATCTTGCATCTGCAATCAATTATCCTTCGATCCTTAGCAAGTTTAAAAGTAGCCAGCGAAATGCTTTTCTAGAGTTTCTATTTTATACTCAGGGAATGGTGAATTTAAATCAGTTTTTAATGACTTTTAATCCGCAAAACAGATTGGATGCCATTGACAATTACAATCAAGTATCTTCTAATGAATTTGGGCTTGAATTGAAATTCAGACAAGGTAACTTGGATCATACCACTACGCAACCTGGTGACAATGATAATTTTTTCAGTCTTTCTCAAAATGACCGGCAAAGTTTTTATTTCCAGGCATTACCTTCCAGTAGTCTTTCCGATTATTCCGAATCTTATTTTTGGCTAGGAGCCGTTCAGTTTATAGCTAATAGAAATACGGGAATTAACAATTTTCAATCGTTTATCCTAAGATCAATCGAAAGAACTGAACCAAGGATTTCTGCTCTTTTAGATCAAGCACAATATTGGCGCAGTATACTATATCTCGATGCAAACCGCGGTAACAAGGCAAGCTTAAGAGAATTAAAATTATCACTCGAGAACTTCGACCCGAAAAATTCTGAGATATCGCAACAAAAAGATCTTCTTTTAAATTTGACCCAACTTGAACTTGGGGAAGATATTAGAAGTGAAATCCTGCGTAGCAGGGGTGTGGAAAAAGCGGTAGAGATGATCCAATTCTTACTTCCCAAAGCTGCTTCGGTTACTGGCATAAATCGTTTGAATTACTTAAAACAACTTCAACGAATTTTTGCCATTACCCAGGCTGAGATGACCAATGAAACCAATTTTTTTGAAGGTATTGCAAATTCTCTAGAAGCAGAAATTCAAGGGGATGAAGATGATAAAAAGAATCTTTTTTCCAAATCAGCTGATATTTTAACAAAAGTGAGGGGCACATATGTAGATGAAGCAAATTATATCCGTGGCAGGAGTTTATTTTTTGCGGAAAAATATGATGCGGCAAAAAATGTTTTGAAAGGAGTAATTAACGAAAAAAGAAGTTTACGTTCTCTATTTTATTTTGCCGAAATACTTCGAGCGAAGGGATTCGGAGATGCAGCCAAGTTATGCTTTGATGTGATCAAAGATAAAACCAGGACCAACCAGGATGGAAGATTTTGGTTTGAAAATGCCGAAGCCGCCATTAGACTTTGTGTAAATCGAGCAGACGGTAGTTCGGAACTTTCAGGGTTAAACTATCGAAATGTGGAATTCCCTGACAATCTTTTAAGTGGGCAAGAAAATTCGTATGAACAACTCGCAGATCCAAAATTCCTTCGTTTTCAACGGTTGCAACAGAGCTTGGATCTATTGAAGAAATTTTCCTTACCAAAGAAATCTCTTTATGCTTTTGCCCAAGCACCCAATACTTCTATTTTCAAAAAGGGCAGCCTTACATCTTTACCATCCGTACTGAATGAGATTTTAAGAAAAGAAACATCTTTCTTGGAACTTTTTGTACTATCCGGAGAAGGAACGGATTCCCCAATTCGCGCAACATTGAATGATGTAGAACTGCTTCGCATCGGAGAAAATAAATTTAAATCGGATGTTCTGGAGTTAGGAGAAACTGTTGAACTAATTGTTCGCCAGCAAGGTTCTTACATGTATAAAAAAGTGTTTGATGTTGTAAAACCTGGAAAGCAAATCATATCCATACCAATGACGAAAAAAGTCAAATTTCAGCTTATGGCTCAACCAGGGAAACCGACGAACTATGCTGAATTCGAACACAGGTTGGATAAAAATATAGTCATACGTAATGAAATTAAAAAAATTCCGGTAAACTCGGAGTTGATGTTAGATTTTTCGAGAAAGATAAATTTTAGAGATGTTGCCTTTTCGGCTATTCATAACAGATTTTATGTGGTGGAGTCCAGTCTTAAAAATGGAATAAAAATGTATGACGAATCCGGTGGCCGGTTTGTGTCTGATGAGGTATTTAGATTTGATTTCAGTAATTATGACATGACCTCTTTACAGGAACCGGAAGGTATTTGTTTAGATAATCAAGGAAATTTTTATTTAACAGATTTTGGTGCTAACCGTGTTGTTTCCTTTGACAGCACAGGTAAATATAGATATCATTTTGGGAAATTTGGCGACAATGAGAATCGCGAGGAGGGGGATAAAATACGGTTGATGTACCCAACAAGAATTAATATTGAAGAAGACGCTACTGGCGTTAGTTTTACGAATGAGATTGGAGAAACGGAAATCGTTTCTAGAAATCCATATTTATTTATAGCTGATAGAAATGGAATCTATCGTTGCGATCTGGATGGGCAATATCTGGAAACGATTTTGCGGCCAAATAATTCTGATATTTTTTCAGGAAGTATTTATGCATTAGGTGTCGAAAACTACGGTTCTGCCGCAAGATTGTTTATAGGACTTAGAGAATCATTTCAAGTTAAAAGTTTTTCTGCGATTCCGCAGGATTAATTTCTTAGTAGCAATCTAACTAATTTTGTTTCCAGTTAAATAAGTTTACTTTTTGTTGCGGGCTCAAGTTCCTTTGATCCTTGATTAACTCCATAGCACTCTTCAAATATATATTTTTAACCGCCAAACCGGCTGCAATTGCATAAGTGATAAACATCATTATCGTTAGAATAAAAATATGCAATAATGATATTTCAAAAAACTGATAATTGACTTGGAAAGCGGTAAAGAAACTAGCCAGTTGCGAGTCTAATAAACGACCAAGGAATAAGGATCCCAATATTCCAATAAAGATTGAACAACTGAAAAGAATGAGTACTTCGAAAAAGTGAATCAACGCGAAATTTTTCCAATCAACTCCCATGGTTTTTAAGACACCAAATTGTTTAGCGCTTCTTGAGACAAACTGGCTGAATACCGAATAGACAACGAATAGTCCGGTAAAACCAAGACATAAAAGCATGCCAATGACAATCCCGGAGATGATTTTCCTCATTGTGTGAATAGTCCCCAAAGATTCAATCATACCAAGATTCATATCTGCCTTAAAATTCATTTGCAGAAAAGTTCGTAACCCGCGGGCATACTTAAATTCCTTGATGAATAAAGATCCATAAGTAAATATTGTTGTATCTTGTTCACTAATCGATCTTTCTGGTCTAAAGAAGGGTAACAGGGTAAACGAATTGTTCCCCTCAAAATCGGGATTTAATTTAAATAATTCATGAAAATGATTTTTAATGAGATCTTCGTGCCTTGCCCTTCCATTGATGTAAGAGAATTTAAGAACAAATTGATTGTCGCGTATAAAGCTATCTCCGCGTAAACCCAGTTCATTCATTGCTGGTTCTAAATTTAACAATAGATCATCTGCCGCTTGCATTGAGGGTAAAAATCCGACTTCAAAAGAAGAAAGGCTTGTGGGGGTAAAATAATGATTGACCAATTGTGCATAGAAATAATTAGACATAATAAAATCACCCCCGGGTTCGGGAAGCCTTTCAGAAATCCCAAGAATTGGAAACTTTCTTACCCTGGCATCGATCCCGGAACCATATTTTGAATAGAGAATTCGAGGAGAATCGTTTTTAGATATCTTCGAGAGTCCTAATTTATTCATTGCATCTTTGGAGACAATCAAACCAAGATCATTATTAGACTGAAACGATCTTCCGAAAAGTAAATTATCTTCTATAATTTGCATAACTGGATCACTCGGATCTATTGTGCGCCCGGTTAATCGAACCGGATCAAGTTCTTTCAAGTCAGGATCAATTAAAGTACCCCATAAGGATCTTCTGTTAAAACCACTTGCATAGGATAAAATGATGTTCTGTTGGTTGCCAGAGTTCCCGAGGGAAAAAGACTCCGGATCTTCTGTTGTAGCGGTGATGTTTGCAATTTGGGATAATGTAGATTTATCGATAGCAGGGTCGGTTAAAGGTCGTGATATATTTAGACTGTGGATAAAAGGATTTGATTGAATAAGTTCCAAGTATTTACTTGAACCCAGATAAAATCCTAAGATGAGAAATGATGTTAACGCTAATAATGAAGTTATAAACAACCCGACTATACTTGTCCATTTTAGATTCGGAGTTTTCGGCCAAAAATCCCATCGGCTAAAAGACCATGCGAATTTAATTATTTTTGCCAGGTCACTTTTTTTAAAGCCATCATATTCATTTTGATTGCTCGAAAAAACTTTGTGAAGTTTTTTCTCTCCCTTAGAATCTACCGTGCCGTTTTCGCTCATCAAGTTTGTCATTTGATCTAACGAGACATCCCATTTTTTTACCGTATGATTTGCTTTGTTACTCAACTTTGCATCAAACACATCAGTATTTTTAATACCATGATGATTATCAATAATCAGGATACGATCTGCATAACGCCTGGCAAGTTCAACGTCATGAGTCACCAAGACTAATGTTTTTTCTTTAAGATTATTTTGCCATCCTTTTAAAAAGAGAAAAACTTTATCGGCAGAATTAGGGTCAAGGTTACCCGTTGGTTCATCGGCAAAAATGATTGAAGGATCATGTAGAATTGACCGAATAAGTGAGAATCTCTGCAGTTGTCCGCCGGAATATTTATCAGGTGTGGCTTCTCCCCGGTGATGTTTAATTGAGCTTTTAATTCTCTCAATAAATGAAAGTTTATTAGAATTTCCATTTATCGGAATAGGTTTAGGACCACCGCCATTCTTAAATTCTTCAAATAGGCCGGAATCCAGGCTTTTCTGCCAAAGATCATCAAATTTTTCCTGTGAAAGTCCATTTAATAAAGTGGGCAAATGAATGTTTTGTTTAACCGATAATCCAGGGAATAAAAATGAATCCTGAAAAACAAATCCAAAATGCTTTCTAAGAATTAGATCTTTAAGTTCTTGATTTTGCCAAAATTCTTCAATCGCAAATTTTGATTTGTCGTATGAATCTAAGTTAAATGGAAAATTGAAAGTAATGGGGGATTTTAGGTCTGTATGGCCGTTTTGGTTTAAGTCATCGGGTGGTTCTAGAAGTCCTAAAATACTTAATAGGGTAGATTTCCCGCTTCCCGACCTGCCCAGGATAACTGTTGTCTTACCAAATGGAATAAAGACGTCTTCAAGATCTAAAGCAGTTATAGAATTCCAAATATTGTTTGATCTGTTCCAGTAAGACTTTTGAAGTTTTGCAATTGTAATACCAAATTCCATAGAATAGCTATAAATTAAGGTAATTCTTCTACTCGAATCCAGTAGTATTTTAATTCACTCATTAAAAACCATCTTTTTTTATTAGAAGAATCATCGTAGAGAATCTGCTCTAACATGTTCTTCTTTTTATTTATATCGGCAACCATCTGCCTTGTTTTAACAATACTCAGCTCATCAATTTCTTGAAGGGTAAGTTTTAAGAGTTCTGAATTTACAGGTAAGCTAAGCTGTTGTTGTGCATACTCAGAGACAGATTTAAGAATTCCTTCTTCACCACTAAGTGCGTCAAGAATTTTTCGCCAGGATTCGGATAGCCTTTCGGTATCTGCGCTGGCAACCAAATCTTCAATTAAATTAATCAACGATATTAAACTCGAAGCAGTCATTAAGACAACGGGCTTGAATAAAGGATCCTTTAAGTCTTCATTGTACATGTTCACAAATGCCCGTTTGTAGATTGTTACACGTCTTTGCAATAAATCATCAGCATTTGGTATTCGGCTGAGAATATGGTGTAACCAAACCTGGTCGTATTGCATTGCACCGATTCCATTCTCTTTGATAAGAGCTTGAGTTGCAGTATTTGGAGAATTGGGATCATTTTCTGTAGAAGTTTCACTGCTTTGTAAAACATTAAAGGCTTCACTTATGCTTGCGCCTGTTGCTAATAGCCTTGTTACATCACGAAATAAATCGTGGATATCAACAGCCTTCGCCAGGTAATTTTCAATAAAGGACTGAGTTTCATCCGAATTATCTGCTACAACGTATGCTCCAAGTACATGTGAACCGACCATGAACATCAAATCACCCATATCCCTTAATTGGGGAGAAGATAAGTAACCGGAAAATTGATCCCGGGTATTTACATTTTGTTGCTGAATTTCGTTCTGGGCACGTTGTGAATTATTAATCATCCATTCGCGTACTTGGGCTTTTAGCAAAGGTCCGGCTTCTCTCCCGGAATTGGAATTGGGCGCAACACGAATACATAGAAAATGGCATTGATAATCGTACAGAGATTTTGCTACGCGATCGGAACTTAAACCACGTTTATCCGGCTCATGATTGCCTGCATCGCTGATGAGAACCACATAACGCATGGATCGAGGCCGAAAATGCGTTGCAATGATGGCATTTCTTAAACCGTAAAATACCGCCTCAGGATAATCCATATCTGCACTTTTATCTTTTGCATTTCGAAAGAACTTGGTTACAGCTTCTCGATTAGCAGTTAAGTCTTGATGATTGAATAAATTGTTGTTTTTTTCGTCTTCGTAATCTCGAAATATTGCTCCCGAAAAACGAATATCCCAGTCGTCAGAATATTGTTCTGAAATGGATTGCAAAGCGTTCTCAATTGCATTAGCCGTTGCTTTAAGGTATGGCCCCATACTGCTGGTGGCATCAACGACAAATAAAATATCCAGTTTAGAGAAGTCTTTAATAGTTAGTTCAAGAGCTTGCTGTTGTTGAGCCGCTCTTTCACGGGATATCTCTCCCTTAAATGCTTCATCGTTGTTACCAAGTTTAATCGTATTACCAATAAACCCGATTTCATAAATATCATCCTTTTCGTCATTCTTTAAATTTCTCATGTCAATTCGTCTTAAAATCGGGTATCGGATTATTCCAGGTGGCCAGTATTTTATGGAGAAATTTTCTGTACTTATCCTATTTTTTCTAATTACTTCATTATTATGTTGTCCTTTTGAAGCGGCATATAAATAAGCGGTTTGTAAGTTTTCAAACACGGAAGCCGGTAAAGCTAAGGATTCTCTACTCGCTTGTGCATTTTGATCGAAATTAATTTCGAGTGCTTCCCTCGTATCCCAGAGCGTAATTCGGTGTATTGGAATCCAACCCAATAAATCCTCTTTACTACTTAGTACAGGTTTATTTCCAACTAAAACTGATTTTGGCTGATCTGAGCAACGTGGGTTGGTTTCAAAAACGAATAAAAATCGAAATACCCTGATTTTCTCTATAGGCTCGCCTTGACATTCCGGGTTATTATAAATAGACGCTATTTGGAAATCCTGATCTACAAGTTGTGTTTGCTGTTCTGATGGGATGAAATTAACCACCATTGCTTTTCGCCATATGCCCTTTTTTCTTATTGCCATACGGTGAAGAATAAAATCACTCTTTTTACCCCAGCCTTTGAAATTCATGTCAATAATTTGCTCGCCCCAGGTAGGTCCAGCTGCAAGCAGCAAATAACCTTTCCTCTCGGCAAATACAACAAAATGATCCCCAGTTGATGCCGTGTTAATTTGTTGAGCCCCATTTGGAGCAGAATAAAGGGCGACGTCATTTTTCAGTGGAAAGATTTCCCAAACAGATCCAGTAACTCTTCTTGATGCAGGAATCTCATTTCTACAAATGTTTTCTCCCTTTGAAAATTGGTATGGAATTTCCAAGGGTGTTTGTAAACTAGCGCCTTCCACTTCAATGGTTTGACCTTGAATTTGGGTTATTAAAGCAATTGAAAAAAATACGATTATGAAAATTGCATATATCGTGCATTTATTGTTTTTTAGAATCATAATATTTTCCCCTTTTCTAGATTTTTTAACAGTTGAACAAATCTCTGGTTTAGTTCATCAGATCTCCAACTTAATTTATGGATCGAATAATCCTGGATTTGCATGTATCTTTGCGATTCTAGAGAATTCAAATCATCTAGGATGAGTATGATTACAAATTCTTGTTTTATTAGTTTGTTTTTTGCTAAAATATCAATCGATTTTATCCAATGAGATATTTCACCGCTACTTTGTTTTAGAAAATTCTGAACAGGAAATATCAATATAGGCAACGCAATATGATTTTCCCAGAAATTAAATTCGATATTGTTTATACGCTTAACAAAATGATTGATTTCGGTTCTCGGGATTGAGGCGTAGCCAATGGTCGGATTTCTGTTTAGATAGTGGTTCAACCTGTTCCAGTTCTCCGGTTTTGATGAAAAAATCTCATCGTAATAGCTAATTTGTCCATCATGCCCAAGGCTTATAAATAATTTCCCATCAAATTGTTTTAATGCCTGGTGTATTTTGCGAATTGAGTGCGATTGCAATTGCTCCGAATAATTAATATATATGAGAGGGATAATTGGGAGACGACTAACAGCAAGGGAAATTTGATTTACTTTGTTCGGTTCAGTCGATATATTCATAATCCAGGATTTCTCTCCCGAATCCGATTCAAATCCCCATGGGAGTTCAATCTTCAAATCAAAAAAATTGTTTTTATCTTTCTTGGTAAGGATTAATACTTGCTGATCGGAAGTTATTTTTTGTGTGTTTGTCCATTTACCACTAGGTGGGTACGATGGTAAATCCTGACCATCATATTCTAGAAATTTTGTATCATTTGACGAAATTGTAAAGCTCATTGGTACAATTGAGCTGGAAAAGTTAATTTTATCAAAGCGGAAAGTAGGTTTGAGTGAAAGAGTTATCCAGGTATTTCCAGTTTTAGTTTTAAGTAATTCGAACCATTTTTGCTTTTCGTAATCCTTTATCGAATAGGTTATGGATTTTAATTCATCTAGGGTTAAGTACCATCTTGCTTTGTCACCATTTTTGAATACTCTGTTTAATTCAAGTTTTTCATTTGAATAAGATTTTATTGCAATCCCGTCTCTTCCTTTATATTCGATTACATACAATGATTTTTCTAAAGATTGCCCAGAAAGCTGCATGTAGGTTTTACTATCTTTAGTAAAAAAAAGAGAAAATATGAATATAAAGAATATTTTAACAGAATTGGCTTTCGTGGTTATTTTCCTATTTTTAATGACATAATTAATTATTAGCTTTTGATATTTGCATTATTGATTTTTCTGAAATGGTAATAATTTATTTGGAAACTGATAGAAAGCTTGCCGAAGAAGTCAGAAGATCCTTGTAAATATTACAATTAAATTATATTGTCTCTACCTCATGAGTAATTTAATTTCTTTGATTATTTGCATACACCAATTATTGTACCAAGAATTTTCTTAAATGTAGTGAAAGTAAGTTTTTATAACTTATTGTTTTTAAAATATTTAAAAAATAAGACGTTTAATGTATGGCAACGATGAACTATAAAAATAAAGCGTCTTTGCTAGTACCATAGTAAAATCAATAAGACTTTTATTTCGAGCTAAATTGCAATATCAACAAAATTAAAACATCATACATAGATCATTTTCCACTTGTAATACAAAAAAACACTATACATATTAATAAAAAATAGTGCATACGCAAATATAAATTTAATGATTTATAATTATTCTTCTTGCGTTGAAGTAAAAAATTTGTTAAAATAGTGAAAAATAAGTTGTAATTTTTTTTAAAAAATAAGTATTAGGATCTATAAGTGGACAATATTCAGTCTTCATCTACACCCTCGCAAGAACATAGAAGATATTATCGACTTCAACCGAGGGAAGAAAAAGAGCCTAAAGCTCACCTTGAATTTAATGGAAGAAAAGTCGATTTGACAGTTGTGAATTTAAGTCCGGGGGGCTTGTTATGTTACATAAATGTGGATGAAACCTCAGTAGAAAAGGAATTTTTCATTCCCAAAATAATCATTCAGAAACCAAACAAAAAACCGGTTATTTATTCCGGTCGTGTCCTTAGGGCCGATGTTCTTAAAGAATCCAAATCAAAGTTTTGTGCGATTGAATTTGTTCGGTATCAAAAAAAAGTTTTAACTAAAGGAAGTAAACCACTTGGTACAATAACTCCTGATAGCGATATAGATCGATATTATCTTCATCGATTTGAATCAATTAAGTTCCTGGATGGACCTCATTCAGTTAAAGAGGAAATCCAAGAGACAGAAATGTTGTATAATGCTTTCGATGATATTGCCCAGCGTTTGCCAATTGAAGAGCGATGGTTCTTTTTCGAAATTCTTGACACAATGAAATCTCACCAACCTGAATATCCTGACGCTCTAAAAATGGAATTTTTTCGTTTTTGTCGTGGTGAAGATCGCAGCGAATTTATGTCGGATCAAGGGAGCAGTGTGGGGATTTTTCGATGGATAAAAAATCTATTCATGAAAGTGTGAATTGATTGTCTCAGCTTCAAATTCCTGAAATACTTTTTAGGACTTCCGTATTTATTTGATGGCCACCAGTAAAAGAAACAAACTGAAAGAGGATTCCACTTTCTTCTAGCTGCAATTTTTCTTCATTAATAATATCCGGAGTTGCGTACTCATCTTTATCTCCAATCACAAATGTCAATTTGGCATTCTTGAAAATATGTTTATTATTTCTCAGTTTAAGTTCCGGGGGGATTCGACCGGCCCATAAAATAAGGTGGTCAGGTTGTATATCTCCCTGGGCAACCCAACGGCATACAGTAGCTGTTGCCTGGGAAAAACCAAATATTGTAACTTTTACAGAAATATTTTGTGTTTTGGATAATATTTCTTTGGCAAGGGTGTCTAGATAATTTACATAATCTTTGATTTCGTTTATTCTATCTTCTTTTGTCATCCAGGTTGCTGCAACTCTTCGATCCGGAGTTTCCAAATAGAAACGAGAAAGAGCCTCCGGCGCCACGATTAATCGCTGACTATTTTCCAAAACTTCAAAATGCTTAATGAAAAATGAAGCTAGCTGACCATAACCATG
The DNA here is from genome assembly GCA_022566355.1 of candidate division KSB1 bacterium. Classification (NCBI taxonomy): domain Bacteria; kingdom Pseudomonadati; species Candidatus Zhuqueibacterota bacterium. The sequence continues at coordinate 22,848 of JADFJB010000008.1, read as the reverse complement.
ACAGACAAACCAAACCTCCTGTACCGATGAATCCTGGTTACCTAAAACATAATACCTAGCAGTTTTTGAGATGCGAATGTGATGTTCCTGGGCGGCCATTCATTAACCTGAATAATTAATTTATTTCTTTATTCTAAAACCATTACAATCGGACAATGGTCCGATCCCATCACTTGAGGAAGAATGTATGATTTTATTAGGCGGTTGCGTAGCAATGATGATATACAGAAATAATCAATGCGCCAGCCTATATTCCTCTGGCGTGCGTTACTAAAATTACTCCACCAGGTATAATGCCCGCCCTTTTTTTCAAATTCTCGGAATGTGTCAATAAATTCTGCATTGATCAAATTCTCGAAACCGGTCCTTTCTTCTTTTGTAAATCCCGCATTGTTTTTATTGGTCTTCGGATTTTCTAAATCAATTTCTTTATGAGCGACATTAAGATCACCGCAAAAGATAACGGGTTTTTCCCTTTCTAGTTTTTTTAGATAGGCTTAAAAATCAACATCCCATTCCTTTGTACGATAACCTAGTCGCAGTAGTTTTCGTTGCGCATTTGGTGTGTAAACAGTGATTAAAAAATAATCCTGGAATTCTAATGTGATAACCCTTCCTTCTTGATCATGTTTTTTTATTCCGATTCCGTTATTGACTTGGATTGGTTTAATCTTTGTAAATATTACCGTACCGGAATAGCCCTTTTTTTCAGCAGGATTCCAATATTGATGGTATTGGAGCAGGTTTAATTCAATTTGATCTGAATCAGCCCTAGTTTCCTGAAGGCAAATGATATCCGGATCGTGATTTGATAAAAACTCCAAGAAACCGTATTTAATCACAGCCCGGATTCCATTAACATTCCAGGAAATTAATTTCATTTAGATGAGAATTTTAAATTAGCTAGAAAATTGAAAAATAAATTAATAAATATTGAAACTTCTAAAATATTACCTTAGAATCAAAGTAAGTTAACCTGGATTATTCACAATCCATTGCAAGCAATTCATGAATTAAACAAGTTTATAACAAATCGAATTTTAAATCGAGAGAAAATTTGAATAATTTTAGATCATCATAAGTAATGGGTACTTATTCTTCAAAAGTATTAAGACGAGATGAACAAGATTTTAAAATGATAAATGAAAAAGGTTATTGCTTTGGAACCGTTGAAAGGTTATAACCTATTGTTTTTTTGTCATTAACACTTGGCTTTTACAGGCTGTTACAGAATACACATAACTGGCGAAATGTCATCCTGATCCGCCAGTAGGCGGAGAAGAATCTCTGGATTTCATTAGTTTTATTAGTCATGTCATTTACTAAGAATATTCAAAAGTTTTCATTTATATGATGAGTCCAAGTTTTAATAAAAATTCAAGTTTTAAAATGAATTATTTTCAATTAATAAAAAAATCTTTGGTATTAACTCTAATCATCATAATTGTGTCTTTCCAGGCGTTTAAAAAATTTGATAAAGAAAATAATCCAAGTGAGAATAAGATAGAATCAATAATCGTAGAAGAAATACCCATCACAAAAATAGATATACGTCAGGCGCCGCCCGTTAGACCAAAGGTACCAATACCATCCGATGATCCTGAAATTCCCGATGATTTAACCATTGAGGAAACCGAGTTATTATTTGATGAAGAATATCCGGAACCACCCACCCCCCCAACAATTACTAAACCGGCACTCAAAAAATATGATTCTGATCCGGAACCGATCGGCGGGTTAGCCGCAATTAAAAGATATTTGAAATATCCCGATTATGCTCGTCGTGCAGGAATTGAAGGACAAGTTGTAATTAAAGCATTGATTAGTGAAGAGGGTAAAGTTGTCAAATGGAAATTTCTGGAATCATTGGGATTTGGGGGTTGTGACGAAGCAGCCTTGACTGCCATGAAAAAGGTAAAATGGAAACCGGCAATTCGAAGTTTAAAACCCGTTCAAGATTGGGTGACGATCCCTTTCAAATTTCGATTAGTGAAACGTTTCTGATTCTTAATCCCAATTTTTATTTTAAATTTAAATATTTTTATTGACATTGGATATTTTTTATTATATACTACTACAGTAGTAGTTAATTAACGATAAACGTAGGAGCTAAATGAAAAAGACTAAACTTTTTTCAGAAACTGAGTGGCAAATATTGAAAATCATATGGAAGAGAAAAACAGCTACGGTAAAAGAAGTCTGGCAGGAAGGTTATCCGAACAAAGAGAAGGCCTACACAACAATCCAAACGTACATGGATCGTCTGGTCCAAAAGAAGGTTCTCAAAAAAGAAAAAATTGGATTGGTTAATTTTTATAAACCCAGTCTTTCGGAGACCAAAGCTATAAAACAGGCTACAGAAAGTTTTGTGAGTCGCGCTTTTAACGGATCATTCGGCTTGCTGGCTCAATACTTAGTGGATTCCAGAAATCTATCAAAAGAGGATATTGATCAAATTAAAGAATTGATAAAAAAGCGAGAGTCTCAGCAATAGGAGGTAACTGTGTTTGTATTTCTTAATAGTTTATTTAGCTTCATTTTAATGATAACACTGGTTCAATTTTGGACAAATTCCAATAACCTCTTCGCCCAAGATCCAATCAAAAAAGATTCTATTTTATAAATTGGCTATTTCAAAATAAATATAAAGAAGTGACTAATACTCTTTAGGGACTACTCTATGTTTAAGAATTATACAGAAGCAATCATGTGGATCAATGAGATTTCAGGGGTTTGGTTGGAGTTTCTGTTAAATGCCTCTTTCCAATTGACAGTTTTTGCAATGCTAATTGCGATTTTGTCTTTTTTCTTTCATAATCGATCTGCCATTTTTTTGCTTTGCTTATGGTCATTGGTTTTACTAAAAATAATGCTGCCTCCTTCAATTAATTTTCCATTTAATAATCAAACTCAGTGGATTCCTGAAATAGTTTACCCTGTTTTGACACTTACAGCGTTGGATGCCAGTGTTGAAGATACTCAGTTATCGCTTCAAAGTTGTTTGTTTATTTTCTGGGTTTTAGTGGCAATTGGCCTTCTCATTTACCTGGTTTTCAAAAATGTAAAATTTTATATTAAACTTGGAGACTCCACAAGATTCTATCGAAAATACATCCCTGCAAACCTGAAAAAACAATTCGAAAAAAATAAAATCCAATTAATGTTAAATCGAACTATACCCATTCCATTTACAGCCGGAATTTTTCGGCCCAAAATCTATCTGCCAGGCAGTGCGATGTTTTGGCAGAACGATCAGTTGGAAGCCATTTTACTACATGAACTCGCACACATACAGCGAAAAGATTCTTTAGTTGGGTTAATTCAACATCTAGCTCAGATTGTTTTTTTCTTTCATCCTGTTATTTGGATAACCAATCGTCAAATCAATAAATTTCGCGAGAGAACTTGTGATGATTTTGTACTAGCCAATTCCCAAAATACTGCTCTGACTTACAGTAAGCTTTTGATATCTTTTATCGATCAATCATCTAGATCTGGCATGTTTTCTCATGCTGTTAATTACTTCCATCAAACAAACAAAATCCTTATTCAAAGATTTCAATATTTAATCAATCAAAAGGAGAAAATTATGATGAAACTGAATTTAACTGAAAAGATGCTCATTGGCCTTTTTGTTTGTTTAGCCTTTGGTATTTCAATGTTGAATGTGAGATGCTCAGAGATTCAGCAACCATTAGTGGAAAATGAGGCTGTATTAAAAAAGGAAATAAATTCTGAGGAATTTCAGAAATTCGACCAAGCTCCGGCACCCATTGGTGGTTTCCAAGCTATTCAACAAAATCTGCATTATCCTGAAATTGCCAGAAGAGCAGGAATAGAAGGAACAGTTGTAGTTCAAGCATTAATTGATGAAAGCGGTGCTGTGGTTGATACAAAAATTTTGAATTCACTTGGAGATAATGGCTGTGATGAAGCGGCTGCGGAAGCAATAAAAAAAGTGAAATGGCAACCAGCTGCTAAAGAGGGTAGACCTGTTAAAGTCAGGGTGAGAATTCCTGTAATATTTAAATTAGATAAATAATGTAAGTTCGACATAATGGTTCATGGCTCGACTCCCGGTCACCATAAAGCAAATTAAGCAGCCTGAGCGAATTCGAAGACTGATAATAATACATATTTTACCAGAGATGGAATTATGTCGGATTCACGTTAAATAAAAAGCACCTTCGCCTCTGCAGGTTGGCAAAATCCAATTTATCAAAGTATAACAATGTTAACCTGCGAAAACTACTTCATTTGGACTTTTAGTTAAATAGTCCTTGCGCTTAATAAATCACATTTTTAATTTGTAGGTTAAAATAATCAATTAGTATAATCCATCAATTCTGTGAGGAGGTTTTATGCGCAAGGCTTTATTCATCAAATTTAGTATTCTAGTTTTGGTATCGTGTACGTTGGCCCAGGATGTTCCCCGGCGGCCGGTTAGTACTTATTCTATTGTCGCTCGCGACTCTATAACCGGGGATCTTGGTGTTGCAGTTCAGTCCCATTGGTTTTCGGTTGGTTCGCTTGTTTCCTGGGCAGAAGCCGGAGTAGGGGCGGTTGCTACACAATCATTCATTGAAGTTTCCTATGGTCCGTTGGGATTGGAGCTAATGCGTGCCGGGAAAACTGCGCCTGAAGCTTTATCGGCTTTATTGAGCATCGATCCGAATGCGGATGTGAGACAGGTAGCAATGGTTGACGTTCATGGCAATGTGGCTGTTCATACAGGCGCCAAATGTATCATCGAAGCGGGCGACCTGAAAGGTAACCAATACTCCGTTCAAGCAAATTTGATGGAAAAAAATACTGTATGGAGTGCTATGTCAAAGGCTTATGAGTCAACCGAAGGAGATTTGGTTGACAAATTAATGGCATCATTGGAAGCCGCACAGGATGAAGGGGGGGATATCCGGGGTCGCCAATCTGCAGCTATTCTGGTTGTTCCTGGTAAATCAGGAGGCGCTCCCTGGCGGGAGAAGATCATAGATTTACGAATTGAGGATCATCCGGAACCCATAAAGGAATTAAAGCGCCTGATTAATGTCCATCGTGCATTTGAGCACATGAATAAGGGAGACGAGTACTTTTCCAATGACGATGCAGCCAAAGCGCTGGAAGAATATGCTAAAGCCGGTGTATTATTGCCGAATAATCTGGAAGTTATGTATTGGCAGGCGATAACGATGGTGGGTGCCGGGCAAATTGAGAAAGCATTACCCATTTTTAAAGAAGTGTTTACTAAAGATAGAAACTGGTACACATTAACGCCAAGACTGCCTCATTCCGGTTTACTCCCGGATGATAAAACCTTAATCGATAGGATTCTGTCGACAGTTAAATAAAGGCTTGTGATTTTTTCATTTTTTATCTTGACAATAAAGAATCAAGATTGTATATTGTGCCACGCGTTTCATAGCAATACTAATTGCTTAAGCCGCTGGGTGTAAAAACTTAGCGGCTTTTTTTTATCTCAATAAAAAACCCTCGAATCCTGAATGAAGACGAGGGTTACAAGTTTTTCACATTCGAAAAAGAATTTATGAACCCGATGATTGATATTCCAAAACCATCGCCGCTATGGTGTGTTTAAGAACCGGATCATATTCAAAATTATAGCTTTGTTTAATAAACTCTATGGCCCACTTGTCCTTCAAACTATGTAGAGTAACTAAAGCCATTTGACGGTATTTAACATCTTTTTCCCAACGGTAGACTCTGACAAGTTCGAAAATTGAGTCATCATCAAGTTCCAGTTTGTCACTATATTTGATGATGAGCTGCATCGCCGACTGCTTTACTCCGGTATTTTCCGAAGCTAAATTCGCGGCAAGATTTTTACTGAAACTTACCCAGTCGACATTTTCCTGGGAATAAACGGGATTTGCCCCGATAACAACGAGGCTTAAAGCGAAAATAACAAGGCATGTTACGACGCGTTTCATAGCAATACCTCCTTCATTTAGTTAAGGGTTTAAAATTACTTATGGTGTAATTATTACGGTGAATTTTTTGTAAGGTTGCATAAAAGTGCTCAAAGCGCATTAATTGCCTAAAGTGAGCTAAAGTTATCTAGCGCTTTGGCTTTTCGAAGATAGAACTATGATATGTTGCTGAGGTACATAAACGAAATTTGGGATTGAATCAAAAGTCCTGACAGGTTTTTTTACTAAGAAAGCCAACCTTCGTTATAACATTGAGTTTGAAACCTGCCAGGTCTATTCGTATAATCAGAAATAAACCAAGAAGAATGAGCCTGAGTACTATTGAATATAAGAAGTTAGAGGTTCGATGTTGGGTTTTAGGATTTATACTTCAACAATTCGATAGTAAATTGTCGATTGAGGTACTGAAAGCTGCTAAATTGTATCAAAGAAACAGATTTATCGGAAATCACCCACCTACCAATTGCAGAAAATAAGCACACAGTAAACCGGCGTAATTACCTAAAACATAGCCAAAAATTCCCATGAGTAATCCAACTGGCGCCATGGCCTGGTAATAAGCGCCCGCAACAATCGGTGCGCTGGCAGCCCCACCGATATTTGCCTGGCTTCCCACTGCCAGCAAAAACAAAGGCGCCCTGAGTAGTCTTGCACCGATAATCAAAAATGAAACGTGAATAATAATCCAAACAGCTCCAACCGCCAATAAAATAGGCGCGGCGGCTATACCGGCCAGGTCCGCTTTTGCGCCGATGGAAGTGAGGAACAAATACAAAGCTGCATACCCTAATTTGGAAGCGCCGGAACCTTCAATTTTTTTTAGAGGAGTGAATGATAATAGGATGCCAATTGTGGAGATCAGGATTACTGTCCAGGTAAATTTGGAGAAAATCGTTGCAACAGTTGGCAAATATTCTTTTAAGAACGGGTCTGTTATACCATAAACGATTCCAGCCAGGAACTGGCACACCACCGCACCAAGAATGCCAATGGCAATAATTGCGGAAGCATCCGGCAGAGAGATCGGTTTCATTTGGTTTTTCTGGAAATCTTTTAGCCGGCGGTTTAAATCTTCTAATACTCGGGTATCTGCCTTGTTCCAACGATCTATACCTTTTTGGTGGTTGGCTAAAAACAATAACACTCCCATCCAGGTGTAGCCAACGGCAGTATCAACAATGATAATAGGACCGATTATGCTATCCGGGGCTCCTACCGATTCTTTAATTGCAGCGAAATTAGCTCCTCCGCCAATCCAGCTTCCCGACAATGCCGCCAATCCTTTCCAGGTATCCGGAGGTACCCATTGTTTGAATATCAAAAGGGCAACCGGTCCCCCGACTACTACGCCTAGTGTCCCAATTGCCATCATGGCCAGGGCTTTTGGACCAATTTTTAAAATGGTAGGCAAATCGGTAGTGATCATCAAAATAAACAAACTGAATGGCAATAAGTAATCTTTCATCCAGACATACACCGGAGACGAGGATGGCAATATTCCAAATGTTGTGGCAAAAGTTGGGATATAATAGATTAGAGCAATGGACGGAATGATTTTGTAAAATTTTTTGGCCCAGGATTGTTCGGTTGACCAAAATACCAGTGCACAAATTCCTGCACAAACTGCAAAAATAGCCATCGGATCTGTTATCATAATTTTAGCCTATCAATAAAATTGTGTAATTTTCACTTGAAACTTAACAAGATTGAATGGTAAATACAAGTTACAAATTTGGTTATGGATTGATAAGTTAATTTAAATCCATCGAATTTTCTGAGTTGGCCTTTTGAAACAGATTAAAATGAACACTAGTGTGCCGGAAGAAGTCAAAAATCCTGGAAAGGAATTTGCCGTTAGGTATGTTCCTGGCGTTGGGAAGTTCTATAATTATCTACGGTATTGGTACTGTTGTCATGGTCGGAGTTCTGCCTGCCGAACAACTGGCTGGCAGCTTAACGCCCGTTTCTGATGCCGCTCGAATTTTCGGGGGCAATTTGGGCGGGATGGTAATGACCGCTGCAGCTTTTCTTTCATTCTTTTCGGTAGCGAATGCCGGAATTTTGGGTGCGTCGCGATATCCATTGGCGATGGGAAGAGATCATTTGAAACCTAGTGAATTGATTTAAATCCGGAATTTTGAAATGCGAAAATTAACATATGAAGAAATATTTGATCAACGCTTTGATAAAGAAAAGATAGATAGGGAAGGAAGATTCCCTATTTATGTGATTGCGGAAAACATCCGTAGCCTGCACAATGTGGGTTCCATTTTTCGAACTTCAGATGCCGTAAGAATATCAAAGCTATACCTTTGTGGTTTTAGCGGCCAACCGCCAAGAAACGAGATTAGCAAGACAGCATTAGGAGCGGATAAAACCGTACCCTGGGAATACCATAAAGAAGCAGTTAAGGTTGTCCATAAACTAAAGCAAAATAATATTCCCATCATCATTTTGGAGCATACGGATTCTTGTGTCGAATATACCGCCCTAAATTATCCTTCCCCTTTGTGCCTTGTTATTGGCAACGAAGTTGAAGGTATCAGTGAGGATGTAGTAAAACTAGCAGATTACGCAATTGAAATTCCGATGTTTGGCATTAAGCATTCCTTAAATGTCGGGGTAGCTTTTGGAACCGTAATATTCCATATTTTAGAACAGCAAAAAAAGTCAGGCATTCTCAAATATTTTAATTAACTTCAATTAGTTTAAAACAACTTGTGAGGATGTATCGTCTTATTAATATGCTTAAATATGAAAAATAATTACGGAGGTAAGATGAAAGGACGATATATCCATCCAATGTGGATCGTGATTGTAGTTTTTGCGATTGGTAGTCTTGGATTTGCATTTAAGCGAATCGATTCCAAGGACAAAGACCGGCCCTGGTTAGGGGTCTCGGTAATAGATGTTTCAAAGAAAAATAAGAAAGAGTATGACTTAGGGCGGAATGAGGGAATCCAAATCAGTTATGTAGTTGATGATTCACCGGCAGATTTTGTCGATCTTGAAAGAGGAGATTTAATCCTATCTGTGGATGGTTCGGACTTGAAAGGTCCCCGGCATTTTACAAGATTAATCCGTAAGAAAAAACCGGGAGATAAATTATCACTTAAAGTGATTCATGATGGCAAGAATAAAACTATTAAGGTTGAACTGGCAAGCTACAAAGATAAGGAAGATGAACACCAATTTTTCTATTCCTACAATTTTGATGATGATGAATCTGGAGACAAGTATAGCAAACCACCATTTAGTGTATTTTTCGGTGGGTTAAATCGCCCATATCTTGGTATTCATATGCAAGACATGAATGAGGATTTAGCGAAATATTTTAATGTGGATGTTGAGGACGGCGTATTAATCACGGATGTGGAAGAAGATAGCCCGGCGGAAGAAGCAGGAATGAAACCCGGCGATATTCTTTCAAAAATCGATGGTGAATCAGTTGAGGTTACGGATGATATTTTGGAAATTTTGGGTGATTACGATTCCGGTGAGGAAGTCGAAATAACCGTGGTTAGATCCGGTAAGGAACAAAAAATTACTGTTGAGTTAGGTGAATCGAATCATAGTTTTGGGGGATTTAATGTAGCCCCCCATATTTTTAATTTTAGGAGTAGGATGCACTCCCCGGATAATAATATAATAATCAGGCTTCGTGATGGAGAGCCACGTATTATCATCAGAAATAAAATTATACAAAGAATGAATGATAGAATCCATGATCGAATCAATTTTGAAATTAATGATAATTTTAACTTTCATTATGATTTGGATCATTTGATTCAAGAGGGAATCCATCATAAGCTAGAAGAAAAACTGGATCATTTACAAGATCGTTTACATGATTTTAAATTTAATCTACGGGATTTAAACCAATTCGAGTTCAAACCTGAATACAATAGAAAAATCACAAAAGAACATACCCTTTACATTTAAACCATATTTAATCCTACTTCGGCCGACCAATGTGCTTATCGGGATGTGCAGTATCGCGATAGGCGCATTGGTTGCAGGCAGTATCCCCCTCTATTCAAAATTATTTTTAGCATGTTTTTCGGGTGGTTTCATCACCGGGGCAGCCAATACAATCAATGATTTTTTTGATGGCGATATAGATCGTATTAACAAACCAGACCGGCCTTTGCCTGCAGGATTGGTTTCACCTCAGAATGCTCGGATTTGGTCATTCTTACTTTTTGGGCTGGGGATTGGGTTAAGTTTATTGATTAATCCACTTGCGGTTTTGATTGCAAGCGCAACCTCACTGTTGCTTTTCTATTATAGTTACCGGTTAAAACGAACCATTCTTTCGGGTAACCTGGTGGTTGGTTTGGTATCGGCTTTGGCTTTTATTTATGGTGGTGTTGCTGTAGAACAAATAGGGATGGCATTTATTCCTGCTGTTTTTGCGTTTTTCTTTCATCTTGGTCGCGAGATTTTGAAAGACATTGAAGACGTCCCTGGAGATAGGAAGAATCAAATAAAAACATTTCCGATAACCTATGGAATAAATCCTTCTAGATGGCTAATTTCTGCCATTTTTCTGTTGCTAATTCCAGTCACTTTTATACCTTTTATTCTTGGAATTTTTGGTAAGGTTTATTTAATAGTAGTAGTTTTTGGGGTTGACTTATTTTTACTTTTTGTTATTTTTTCATTGTGGAGAGATTCTTCGACACAAAATTTACATCGTTTAAGTGATATGCTAAAAGCTGACATGGTTGTCGGATTGGCTGCCATTTTGTGTGGAGTCATGATCAACTAAATGCGAGTTGTTTTACAGCGAGTTCAGTCTGCGAATGTTTCAATCGATGGCAAAATCATTGCTGAAATCAGGAAAGGGTTATTGCTTTTCGTTGGTATAACCCATGATGATAGCGAAACCGATATGAAATACATGGCAGAAAAGTGTGTAAACCTGCGAATATTTGAGGATGATGCAGGAAAGATGAATGTTTCCGTTAATGATTTAAGAGCCGAAATTTTGGTTGTTTCTCAATTTACTTTGCATGCAGATACTCGCAAAGGACGCCGGCCAAGTTTTATCCAGGCTGCACCACCTCATCAAGCATTGCCAATGTTTAATCAATTTGTAAAACTGTTGAAAGAATCCGGTTTGAAAGTGCTGGTAGGTGAATTTGGCGCTCATATGAAAGTGAGCCTCACCAATGATGGCCCGGTTACGATTATTTTGGATAGTAAAAATTGAGGAAGCTTTGCTTTAAACAATAAGTATTGATGCGATGCTTGATCCTGGTTTCTAAATTCCGGAAATCAATTAACAAAAAGCAGTATTCCACGTTTGAAAATTAAATTATAATTCGTAATTTATATTTTGTTATTTGAACTTTTTTTGTCAAGTATCCAGCATCTAGAATCTAGTAAACTAGCATCAAAAATCGAGCATCTGTTCACCAAAACAACATAACATATAAAATTTAACTGGTTAACTAAACATTCTATGAATTCATTTTTAAAATTACCAAAACCATTGGTGTTGGCTTCTCAATCCCCAAGACGATTGCAATTGTTGCACCAGGTTGGTTTTACTGTTGAAGTTATTCCCAGCGATATAGAAGAAAATTCAAAGACAACTTCTCCTAAGAAATTTACAACGGATCTGGCAATTAAAAAAGCAAAAAATGTCGCGGCTAAAACAGAAAATCGAATTGTAATAGGAGCTGACACAGTTGTTGTTTTGGATCAGGAAATTCTTGGCAAACCAATTGACAAAATTGCTGCACGCCAAATGCTGCAAAATCTGAGTGGCAGAGAGCATGTGGTTTATTCTGGAATTGCCATAGTAGACTCGGATAACAACAAGATAATATCGGATTGTGAAAGCACGGTTGTTTCTTTCAGAGAATTAACGAATAATGAAATTGAAATTTATGTAGAGAATGATAATCCTTTAGATAAGGCAGGTGCCTATGGAATCCAGGATCGCAGCGCTTTATTTGTGGATAGGATTGAAGGGTGTTATTATAATGTAATGGGTTTCCCATTGACCTGCTTTTATTTAAATTTACAGAAATTTCTTTCTGCTTAGAGTTTAGTAATGAACTATATAAGTAACCCGATATAATAGGTAATCGTTTTAGCAAAAAAACCACTTGTAATAAGGAGAACTCGTTGAGCTTCGAAGCATTAAGCCGGAAATTACGCAAAGCTAGATTAGATAAAAATTTGAAGTTGTCTGAATTAAATGATAAAACCAAAATTCAACTAGAATTTCTGAAGAAGATGGAAAATGGTGAATTTGATTTCTTTCCCAAGCCTGTCATTATTGGTTTTATTAAATCGATTGCCCTGATTGTAGAAGTGGATGAGTCGGGATTAATAGCGCTTTACTACGCTGAATTTGAAAAACCAACAGTAGTTGATAATGCTAATCAGAATAAAGATCAATCTGTAATTAATAAGCAAAATAATGCAAAAATAATAAAAGAAGCTATAAAAGAATTAGAAGAGTCAAAAGTTCCAAATGAAACAATCGTTTCAAAAGAGATAAAAAAGCCTAAGAAAAAAACTGCCAAAAGCAAAATAACAGTTCAAGAAAAAGAAGGTCAAAAGCCAGGAATAGAAAAGAGCTCTAAACTTGTTGCTAAACCGCCAAAGTCTAAAGATAAGAAGTCTTTAACGTGGTTTTCTGAACATAAGGGAGAGCTAATACTTGGAACTTTGGTTTTACTTATTCTTGCCGGAATCATTTATGTCTATATCCAATATATCAGCAAAGAGAATGTCAATTCATCAAATGAACCGGTGGAAAAAATCACTGTTTTTGAAGCCAGGCGGCAAAATCTCGAAAAAGCAGAAACTGAAAAACCGGAGATTGAACTCATCAGGATCCCTGAAAAAGTAAAATTGCGTGTTGTTGCTGCAGAATCAACCTGGTTCCGGATGGTAAGAGATGAATATGATACAACTGAATATATTTTCCCACCGGGAAGAGACCGAACTTTTGAAGCGAATGAGAAAATTGAGCTAAGAATAGGGCGAGCAGATGGATTATTTCTTTGGGTCAATTCGGATTCGATTGGAAAATTAGGTACAGCGGCGGAAATCGTTAGTAAGTTGGTTTTAACCAACCAGGGGATCACCGAACGACGAATTCGACGGCCACAGCCGCCTCCTCAGCAAGAATAAATATATGAGAGACAAAGAGACAAAGGGACAAAGAGACAAAGAGACAAAGAGACAAAGAGACAAACTAACAGAGAGGCATAGTTCTTTTCTTAAAAATTTATTTGCTATTTTTTTCTTTAATTGCAAGTAAAAATCGGTTTTTCATAACCACCTAAAAGTCCTGCAAAAAAACATGGGCAAACACTTTGGCGTCTCCGATTATGTTTGGAATTAGGGAGTGTTCATTGGGTTGATGGGCAGTTTCTTTATTGGTGCACCAAACTGCCGCATTGAATCCTTTCCCCCGAACACATGCCGCAACAGTGCCTCCGCCAATTCCCATCGGTTTTGCTTTTCGGCCATGAACTGCCTTAACAGCAATTTGCAAAGCTTTAACAACCGGTGCATCATGGGGGGTTGCTGGATTCGATGGTTCGCTATGGGGTAAGTCTACTGAAATCTTAACGCCAAATTCTGTTTCAGTTTCTTCGATTTGTCGCTTTATTTCAGAAATGACCTTGTTGAAATAGACGCTTGGTAGAATTCGACAATCCAGATAAAAAATATCCGTTCCGGGTATCGTATTGACATTATCGACGTTTGCCTCTTTCTTCGTTGGCTCGAATGTAGAGATCGGCGGATCGAAAAGCTCATCGTGCTCGGGGAATTGTTCATATAACCGATTTAATTTCACGATGAGATGCGCCCCAGCACGATGTGCATTAATGCCCAGTTCTGGTTGAGAAGCGTGACATTGCTTGCCGGTAATCGTAAATTTCAGCCACAGGATTGTTTTTTCTGCAACTTCAATCATGGTACCATCAGCATTCCCGGCGTCAGGTATGATGATCAAATCCTGTTCGCCAAATTCTTCCAACTTACGTTTCAAAACGCAGCTGAGGCCATATTTGCTGCCGGTTTCTTCGTCGGCTACCATTACCAGGACAACATCGTAATTGGGTAAAACCTGTTCTTCTCGCAACGCTTTTGCAGCTAATAAACTAGATACGATACCCTGCTGATCATCTTCTACGCCTCTGCCGATGATCTTATCTCCATCAACCCGAACGGTAAAAGGATCCTGATCCCACAAGTTTCGATCACCTTCAGGAACTACATCCATGTGTGAGATGATCCAAATTTTCCGGGAAGAATTCTTACCATTAAAATAGCCGAGCAGGTTTGGCCGGTAACCATCTGCAACTCGATTATCAGTACATTGAATTTCTTCAATTTTATCGGCTTTTAATTCTTGTAATATCGTTCTAATTTCAGCGGCTTTTTTCACTTCTCCTTCGCCGCCGTTCTCGGGTCCAATCGCTGGAATAGCTGTCAACCTGGTTTGATATTCGATTGCCGTATCACCATAAGTTTCTATTCTCTTTTGCAATCGGTCGAAATCTGGATGCAGGATCATCATGAAGTCTTTCTAAGTCTTTTTGTATTTGAAATGTAAAAAAAACTGCGAACTGTTATTGGATACCATGAACTACTTTTAACTCAAATACATTTTTTACGAAAAACAACAAAATAAAAGTAAGGATGCAAGCTACAACTGGAGTGGTTATCCAACCGAGGGCAATCTTTCCCAGGACACCGTATTTTATCCTCGATATGCCTTTAGCTAATCCAACACCGAGAATTGCGCCAATAACGGCTTGCGAGCTGGATACCGGCACTAAAGGAATTGTCGGTAATCCATTACTCAAGAGAAAATTTTCGATACTTTGTGAGGCAAAAATAAATAAAACCAATGATTGTGAGAGTACTACAATAAGGGCTGTTAAAGGTGTAAGTTTAAACAATTCATTTCCTACCGTTTCCATGACTCGTCGAGAATAAGTAATAATACCTACAGAGATGGCTAATCCTCCTATCAAGAAAAGCTGCTGAGTTCCTGGAATAACCCATCCCAATATTTCAATATCTTTGAATGGAGATGCGGAGATGAATACTCCCACTACATTAGCAATATTGTTAGCGCCGAGGCTGTAAGCGCCAAAAGCCCCAATAAGCAGTAATCCGAGCCGGTTATAGAGGTCTTGTTCTAATAAATGTATCTTAAATTTTCGAAAGAATTGATAAAATATTTTATATAAGACAACTGCAAACAGTGCTGCTAATAACGGACATATAATCCAGGCCGAAACTATTTTTGTTAGTGATTGTAAATCTGTCGCCGAGCCCGTAAAAAGATTCCATCCGATAATTGCTCCAACGATCGACTGAGAAGTTGAGACTGGCAGCTTCAATTTAGTCATCCAGGTGACTGTAGCAGCTGCAGCCAAAGCAACCGTGAAAGAACCAGCCATGGCATTCACCGCACCTAGCTTTCCAAGAGTATTAGCAGTTCCTCCACCGCTGACCACCGCTCCAATCACTACAAAGATACTGGCAACACATGCTGCAACCTTAAACCTGACCATGCGTGTGCCAACGGCTGTTCCGAAAACATTGGCCGCATCATTCGCACCTAAAGACCACCCTAAAAACAATCCACTTAATAAAAAGAACCAGATCATTATCAATGCTTTCCGGTATCACATGTATCGTTTAATTGCCGCAATTGAAATGCGATCACAAACGTCCTCCGCTCGATCAGCGATGTTTTCCATTTTGAGCACAAAATAGCGAATATGGCTTTTATGACTCAATTCAATATCCATTTTGAAGACAGTTCTTTTAATTTTTTCAGCTAGCTTATCTGATTCATGTTCATAAAATTGTGCTTTACTAATATGATCTCGAACCGCAGTTAAATCTCTAAAATAGGCTCGAATAGCCAGCACCATTCCATCTAATGAATTGATAGAGGCTTCAGCCAGATCTAATAACATCCCACGTATGGCTGTAAGAATATTCGGTGTCTCAACTGAAAATTCCAACAAAGTCTCGGCAGTCAAATTTAGAACTCGATCCGAGCTTTCGAGCAGTCCTAATACATCTCCACGAGATTCTGGTATTAAAGTTTGAATGTACAATTGACTTTCGATTGAACGACGCAAACCATCCGCCTGGCTTTCGCACTGATCGAGGGATTTTAACCGGTCCTCAAAATCCTCAAATTTTTCCTGAAGGTAGAATTTTAGTCCCTGCTTAAACAATAAACCGCCTTTTACAACACAATCCAAATATTCATCAATCTGCATTTCTAATTCTTTGGTTTTTTTAAATGGCAGAAGCATTTCTAATCCTCATGGATTTAATCAATCAAGTTCATAATTAATTATGGATCATCATAATAAAATAATAATGTGTACTTTTTCTTAAAAGTATTAAGACAGGATTAACATCATGAACAAGACTTGGATTCAAGTTTCAAATGCGACAAAATCATTTTCATGATGAGCCTTAATTTATTTCCTTTATGAAAAAGTTGGCGGATTATTAAGATAAAGAACTAAATAGTTATCAATCAAGCTTAATAAACCAAATGGAATGAAAATGCAAGTTAAGAAAGTAGAATGGAGAGATACAGAGGACAATCGATAAGTGCAACGACCCCGGATTTTAGATTACTTACCGAAATGCTCTAAAGCAATATCTTGCTCTGATTCTTCACCGGGAGGATGAAGCTGGATATCGCTGAATCCATCTCCGTATTTATCTGTTATTCGTAAATAAAATCCCCATTCTTGAATACTGTTGGTTACTTTGAGCAGCAAATTATTATCACCTGGCCACAAAACCACCTTGACGATATCGTGGTCTAACGCTTCATCATGCAAGCGGTATGCTTGCCAGACCAATTCATTATTGAACCACAACTTACCTGCCTCATCCGTGCCTAAACGTATTTGTACGACCCTTTTATCCGGTGAATGAATTGAAAGAGCTGCATAAGCCACAGACCAGGATGATTTGCCAAATATTTTTTTCAAATTGATATAGCCATCATACGAGCCATCGACCGCCGGTCGCCATTTCAATTCATCTTCAGAATCTGGATAACTCTCTTTTTGGCCTATTTTTTCTTCGGGTGGAAAAACTGTGTTAAATCCGGAATCGTTCGGATAAGGCCCGATAACAGACCAATTTTCTTCCAGGGGTGTTCCCAACGCTTTATACTCTTTGGCTAACTCGTCCTTTCTGCCAAATTTCCCCAGGTACTGAGCATAGATATATCTTGCCATAACCTCAATATCTTTCCTGCCGGCTTCTTTTGCGATATCGTACAGATATCCACAATCGGAATAATCGGTTGAGTCAGTCACTGGCGCCAGATCAATCCATTCACTCATATACTTCCATCCTCCAGAATTCCAGCCTCGATTTTTAAATTTAGTCAGGTATGTGAGAAATTTAGTATCAATCTCCGCAATCGTTTCAGTGGCTTTTTGAGTCTCTCCCATTCGCAGGTAAGCTGTCGCAAGTACTCGTTTAAATTGATCTCGTAAGAAGGGACTGGGCTCACTTTCAATGAGATCTTCAAGGACTGTAACAACTTCTTTTTGGGGCAGGTCGATTTCCATACTCAGGGTTAAATATTGCGCAATATCTTGAAGATTCCATTCTCTATTCGTGACAGCGCTTTTATTTTTTGTAAAAAATGATTGGTATATTTTTCTGGCGGTCATAGTGTCACCAATAGATTGGTACATCTCACCGGCGATTATGATTGGATAAATACTCTTTGGCCATGTATCAAACGCTTTTTCAATCGCTTTTTCAGCTTTCTTAATCTTGCCTGAGCGCCATAGAATCCTTGCCTGGTTTGCGTAAGAATTTGCTTTGGTAAGATCGCTTCTTGCATGTTTTATCGATTCGTTTGAATAAATGAGAGCTTCGTCAAGATTTCCCAATTCACTAAATATAAGAGTTAAATTTTCGGCGGAAGAAACAAAATCGGGCCTGATTTCTAATGCCTTTTTTAAATGGGGCACACCTTCACTTAATTGGCCGGCGCGCATGAGAATTTCGCCGCGACTATCATGGGGGTTTGGTTCGTTTACCGCTAGTTCTTCATACTTATCCAAAAATTTTAAGGCAGTAACTAAGTCGCCTCGGTCAGCGTAAAGATAAGCAATTTCATTGTAAGCAAGTTTTCGCGCAGGGTCTATATCCAGAATTTTCTTGAATTCTTTCAGAGCTTTTTTAGAGCCAATATATTTGTACATCGTTGCTAACTGCATCCTGGTATCGACATCCTGGGGCGCGTGAGCAACAAATTTCTCCATGGTTTTCATCAGGTTTTCTATATCACCATCAAATTCGTATTCATACAATTCTAAGTGGAGCTTATCTGTTTTTGAAAGTTTATCAGCGAATTGTCGAGCTTTTTTCAAAGCTTGAATTCCTTCATCTGTCTTTCGTTGAGAAAAATTAATTTGCGCCAATCGTAGGTAAGCAGCCGCAAATGAAGTGTCGGCTTTAATCGCTAGCAGTAGGCACTTTTCCGCATCTTTATATAGAAACTTCTCTTGATTTTCTATCGCTTCGGTGTAGCAGCGGAAGGCTTCAATGGAGTTCGTCATATCGGACAGGTCATATTCCGGATCAGCCTGGGCAATTAAATCTCCGCGCAGGTTCGTTCTTACCTTTTGCGAAAGTTCGTTAACCATGCTGAATATCTGTTCCATGCCCGGGCTTCTTGTTACTTCCTTGCGGATGAGTTTATTTGTTTCAGCATCTCGCAGTTCAACTTCAATAACAAGTTCACCGGATTCATTATAAATTCTTCCTGTCAGTAAAGTTTCTATTTTTGCATTACGTGCAACTTTCGCTGCTAAGGTTAAGTCAATATTTTCTGGAACTTCTTCGCCCGATTGTACCAGAAGCTCTTGTATTTTCTGGGTATTAAATACATTTAAATAAGGTGATTGAGTGAGATCGGTGACTAACATTTCGGAGATTCCTCGTCGCAGCCAATCAAGATTCGCATCACCGGTTTGATTGTCGAAGAATAAAATGGCAATACTTCGCTGATCTTCAGGCTCGACTTGCAAAACACTGGAAGCGGTAAGAACGTTCGTTGCTTCATCGTCAGCTGAGTCGGCAAGTTTAATTTTACGAGATTCGTTACTGCTGCATCCTAAAAGGATCAAAAGAATGAGAGCAGTTATGCTGGATAATAAAGTATTTCTAAACATTAAATCTCCTGGTAAAATAAATGAGAATATTTCAATGTGTCAGGTTTAAACAATCTTTGATGTTTACGTTTTTGCATTTGCTATGTTTCAGAACTTTAGCCTGAATTTTATGTGAAAATTCAATTATTGGATTCTGCCAAACATTTAACCAGAACCATAGTCAGATCATCGTGCTGGTCGTGGCCATTTACATGATCTTGCACACTCCGCAAAATATAACTGCAAATATGGGATGCGTCCAAATGTTGCTTCTTACATATTGTTTCAATGAGGCGCTCTTCGCCGTATGCTTCCATTTTAGAATTCATTGCATCTGTCAGTCCATCTGTAAACAATAAAAATGAATCGCCGGGATTTAAGATTAATTCAACCTCCTTTAGTTGTTGTTCGAATAGCCTGCCCGAATCTAACCCTAACCCGATGCCGGGAGGAGTAATTAAATCACAAAATCCATCAGCCCGGATGTGAAGCAGTGAATTATGACCAGCCCTGGCAAAATTAAATTGGTTTTTTTTAAAATCTAAGATTCCATAAATCATGCTGGTAAAGATGTTACGCTCGAAAGTTTGATATAGTTTATGATTAAGGTCTACTAGCAAGCTTTTCGGGGATCGATGAATGGGGACGAGAGACATCATCATTCCTTTAATTTCTGCCATGTAAAAAGCAGCAGAGGCCCCTTTCCCGCTTACATCAGCAATAACAATACCCATGCGGTCTTCATCCATACGGAAGAGGTCATAATAATCGCCGCCAACTTCATTTGCAGGTATACATGTGCTGTCCACTTCAAATCCGGGAAGTACCGGCATTTCACTTGGCAAAAGTTTTTTCTGAACATCACGAGCTATTTCCAGTTCGTGCTTCAGTCTTTCTTGGTCCCGTAAGTCATCGTAAAGAAGTGAGTTTTCCAAAGCAAGCGCAGCCTGGTTGGCGAGGATAGAGGCAAAATGCTGTCGCTTTCTATCGACTTGGTTCTCTTCAGTTTGTCCTTCAAACACCAGCAAGCCAAATAGTTCACCCTTAATATTCATTGGAATAACCAGGTCATTGTTATCCCGAAATGGATTTGAAAAAGCGTTTTGAACAATCTCTGGCGCCATTTTCAGAAAGAATCCATCGGAATTTTCTAAAAAGATCGTTTGAACCGGATCATCAAGTTTTAAAGCGCGGGGCTCATCCGAATTTTGCTCCGGATTAATTTCGTAAAAAAGATTTTTATTTTGCCTATCACGCAAGAATAAAATTGCACCCTTAGCCCCTATTACTCCTTTCAACCTTTCACGAATCAAAAGGGCTAAGCGATCCAATTGAAATGTCGCTCCAAGTTCTTGTCCAAGTTTTTCAATGATTCGTCTTTCCCGTAAGCCATCCACCATATCGTTGAAATTCGCAGCCAGCTTACCGATTTCGTCACGATTGACTATTTTTACTTTGTGGTCCAGATCGCCTGCCTTAACTCCATCCATGGCAGCGCTCAAGTGTTCAAGAGGTTTAGATAAACGCCTGCTAAAAATAACCGATAGCGTGCCAAAAATCACCAGGAAGAACAAAGCCATGGACACATTTCGAATGATGTCATCACGTAAATGATTATTAATTTCGATCAGCGAGAACCCTACATGGACGCTTCCTAAAACATGATCGCCAGATTGTATATTAACAGTCTGGGTTCGCATATCGTCTTGACTTTCGATTGCCACAGCTCCCTCATCCAGGCGTTGGACAATTTCCTCTTGACGTCTTCTGGAGATGGTTCCGTTATTATCAACCTCCACTAAATTCAAATTTAATGAATGCGCGCGTAAATCCAGGCGGTCGTCATAAATTGCGATATAGATGATGTCTTCATCCACGGTGATGAGCTTCGTAATATAATTTTGATAAATACTCCAATCCAGGCGATCTACAAGCTGCATGGTTGCAATATTACGCGCAATACGTTCCACCTGGTTCTCAACATCAACACGCCTGGATTCTATTTCGCGAATCGTGAAGAAAAAAGTCACACTTGCCATAATAACTGTGACAAGGATCGTGCTTAAAAGGATGAGTTTTAATCTTAAACTGAATTTCAATTTACCTAGGATCATTAAATCTCAGAAAAAAATAACTTCTCATATAATTACGAATGATTTTCATTATGTTTTCACGAAAATGAATTAAAAACATGAAGCTGGAAGTGCTTTATAAGCAATTAAACCCTAATATTGGAAAATATATTGGATTAATTCCAGTTTTAAGTAGCAGAGTTTTTAACTGAATAAATCAAACCTGGTTTCAAAAGGATTGGTTGAGTAAGCGACTTGTAAGCAAGCTGAACGGGTTGTATTTCAGTAATGGTTCACTCTATGGGATTACTGGCTGAAAAGATTTATGTCTGAAGGATTGTGGAAGTGTTGGAGGGTATTAAGCGATAATTTTCAGGTAAGCGTTTAGCCATATTTGCCGATAACTTTACTGTTGATTTTAGGCCATATCTGACATATAATAGACTATGCATGTACCTGAAAAGCCAGTTGTTTGGCTACACGGTGAAATTAAAACACCGCCGTTTTCGAAATCTGCGCGTCTTGAAGCTGGATTTTTACTGCGAAAACTTCAACTTGAAGAAATACTATCGATGCCACATTCACGACCCATGCCGATTGTCGGTACAAGATGTCACGAGTTGCGAATCAACGATAACAACTTAACGTGGCGAATTATTTATCGATTAGATTCTGATGCAATCATAATTTTACTAGTATTCGATAAAAAAACCAATAAAAACTCCAAAACAGGTCATTGAAATTTGCAAGCAAAGAATTAAACTTTACGATTCAGCTTAAATTATAATATAAGGAATACTTGATATGAACACCACCAAGAGAAAACGGCTTGAAGCTAAGGGCTGGCGCATCGGTTCAGCCAAAGAATTTCTTGGGCTTAGCGAACTGGAGGATGTCTACATTGAATTGAAGTTGACACTCGGTGAAAACCTTAAAAAGCGCAGGCTGAAAAAGAAATTGACTCAAATTGAACTGGCTAAACTTCTGAGATCTAACCAGTCCCGCATCGCAAAAATGGAATCCGGCGACCCCTCTGTCTCGATAGACTTGCTCATAAAATCACTGCTGGCTTTGGGCACCACAAAACAAGATATTGCAGGTATTATCTCAAGCGATTGATTACGCTGGTTTGTAATACGAAGCTCAACCCCAATTTTTGGGTTGTTCTTACATCGGATTTGTTATGTGTGTTTTCAATAACTCCAATCTGCATGACTTACCGGTAATTTATTCAATTCTTTTTTTAGTTGTTTCCAATTGGGTAAATAGGTGGCCATGTAGTAAAGAAATTTGTCGTTGTGATGTCTCTCCAATAAGTGCACCATTTCATGCACAATGATATATTCCAGGCAATGAATGGGTTTCTTTGCCAGTTCAAGATTTAGCCAAATTCTTTTCTTTTCAATGTTGCATGAACCCCATTTGGTTTTCATGAGTTTTACTTGCCAGTCGTTGACCTTTAAATTCATTCGCTTTTCCCATTTTTCAATAAGTTCAGGAATTATTCTTTTGAGTTCCTCACGATACCACTCTTTCATTATTTCATGCCGTTTGGCTATCGGTGTTTCGGGTCTTACATAAAGGTCTATATAGGTTTTATTTTTCACAACCACTTTAGGCGGTGCA